>NZ_AKIU01000051.1:0-107618 GCF_000282675.1 Pantoea sp. GM01
ATGGGGGAGGAAGATGCTGCAATATGATAGTTGGGGAGCTGCATGTGGCAGCGTCTCCTTCCCCCATTTATGGGGGAAGGCCGGGATGGGGGACAGCATGCACAGTCAAGCCGGAACCCACGCACCCTGCAGCTGCACCTGCGGGAAGCCATCGGTCAGAATACGCAGTTCAGCATCGCGCGGCGTGTTGTCGCCCTGCCCCTGAATGCTGACGATATCCTGCGGGCAGGCGGAGAACGCCACCAAACAATCCATCTCGGCGCGCAGCACTATATAGTCGCCCGGCTTAGTCACCACCGGCAGCGTCTTCAGCGTGATGCCGTCCGGCTGCACCTGAATATTCATAAAAATATTAAACGATGCCAGATTGCCGTGCGGCAGCGTCACGCCCAGCTCGCTCATGCCTTCAAACAGGTTGTCATGGCAGTTGCGATGCGGTTCAGTGCAACCCAGCAACTCATAACGCCGCGCATCGCAGGCGGCCATAAAGGTGTCGTGCACGCCCGGCGAGGTATCCGCCACCAGCGTCAAAATCGGGTGGCGCTGGCTGGTAATAAAGCTGTCGCCCACTTTCGGATTGAGACGCTGATTCCACACCCGCGTCGCCTCCATACACATATATTCACTCACATCCTCAGCGTTATACGCCCAGCAATCCACCACCTGGGTGCCGTGCAGGTTGATCACCTGTACCGCTTCACCCTTCTTCAGTCGCACCGCTTTACCAAAGCGCGCCGGGATAGTTATCACTTCACGATGCTGAAATTCCGCTGACATGTTGTTCTCCAGATTAGTGCTGCATGGCGCGACGATAGCGCGTCATGCGAGATTCAAGGCCGCGCGCCAGCCAGTCGATCGCGCTGTTGAGCAGCCAGTAACAGAGCGCCACGGTGAGATAGATCTCCAGCGGCGCGTAGGTATCCGAAATCGCCTGTTTGGCGGCGTACATAAACTCCTGCACCGAGACAATCGACAGCAGCGCCGAGTCTTTAATCAAACCGATCATCAGCCCCACCAGCGGCGATAACATCTGCGGTAGGGTTTGCGGCAGCACCACATCACGCAGCTGTTCGCTACGGCTTAAGCCGAGCACGCGGCACGCTTCCCACTGCCCTTTCGGCAGCGCATCAATGGCTGAGCGGATCACCTGCGCGATATAGGGCGCGTAGTAGAGCGTTAGCGCCAGCACGCCCACCACCGGCGACGACAGCGTGATGTCATATTCCGGCAGCACAAAATAGAGCAGATAGATCACCACCAGCAGCGGCAGCGCGAGGGTTAAGCCGCTGTAAATATTGAGCAAACGCAGCCAGAACGGCGAGGCGCGCATCAGCAGTACGGCCAGCAGCGCGCCCCACAGCAGCGAACAGAGCGCCGCCACCAGACAGAGCTGCAGGGTAGCGACCAGGCCGTCAGCCAGCGACGGTAACGAGGTGGTAATTGCCTGCCAATCCATTACGCCATCCTCCGTTTCGCTTCCAGACGCCGCGCCGCGGCAATCAACGGCATGGCGATTAACAGGTAACCCGCCGCCACCAGCAGCAACACCTGAGTGGCTTCATAGGTGCGGGCGATGACGATCTGTCCGGCATAGGTCAGTTCGGTCAGCGCCACCACCGAGGCCAGCGGCGTGGTTTTCAGCAGAATGGTGAATTCATTGACCAGCATCGGCAGGCTGGCGCGCATCACCTGGGGATTAATCACATACCACCAGCTGAGAAAACGGCTCAACCCCAGCGTGCGCGCGGCTTCAAGCTGGCCGCGCGTCACCAGGCTGCGATTAACGCGCAGGATTTCCGCCACGTATGCGCCGCTGTTGAGGCCGATGGCAATTACCGCCGCCAGCATCGGCTGCCCACCCAATCCCAGCCGTGGCAGCGTGAAAAACACCACAAACAGCTGCACGATCGCTGGCGTGCCTCGCATCACACTGACGTAGCCGCGGCCGATGGCGCGCCAGATCCAGGCTCGGCGCAGCTGCAGGTAGCAGCCGAGCTGCCCCATTACCACGCTGACTAACGACGCCAGCACGGTCAGCACCAGCGTCATTAGCAGTCCGCGTCCGAGTTCCGGCAGCGCGGCTACCACCTGTTGATCCAGCCCCATGCGTTACTCCGCGTTAAAGTCGTGCAGGTTTTCCGCCACCGACAGCAGCAGCGGCGCGGGCTTATCGTTACCCTCAATGCCGGTGTTGCAGGCGGAGACGATGAATTCCGTATCCATCACCACGCGACAGGTAATGCTGTCGCCGGCTTTGGTCTGATTGGTTTCCGGCAGAATATCGCCCTCGCGCGTGAGCTTGACGTGCATAAACAAGTTGATCGGATCCGGCAGCTTCGGCACCACCCGACCAAGACGCGCCAGCTCGCCGCGCACACCCTCAACGCAACCTTCGCCCTGATAGCCGCGCTCGGCGAGAAACGCGGTGGTAGACGCCGGTAGCAGCAGGTCGTGACGCTTTACGCTGTCTTTGCCCAGCACCATCATCGGACGGCGACGGTTATTCACCAGACGCATACCGGAACCCAGCAGATAACTGTTGCTGAACACCCGCGTATGGTGCACCGACAACCATACGGCGGAATCGGCAAGGCTAAAGCCAAACAGCGACGCAACGGCACCTTCGCCCAGCGCGGTGATGCGCAGTAGCTGACCGCGCAGCACGCGAATCGAACCCACGCTGCCCGCCGCAACCTGCACCGGTTCAGCCAGCGTGCGCACGGCGGTTTCTTCATAACTTTCACGCATTAACAGCATGATTCATCTCCTGAGCGTGAAAATGGTCGCTGACCACGATGTCAATTGGCGTCACCTGCAGGCCGTTACCGGGAATGATGTCCTGCGGGCAGGATGACACCGAGCAGATCAGGTCGCACAGCGCTTCAAAGGTGATGCTATCGCCCGCAACGCTGTTGGGATCGGTGACTTCCATGCGGCCATCGGCGGTGACCGGGCCGTTCTGGAACAGGTTGAACGGTTCCGGCAGCGAGAAGTAGGTCACGCCAAATGCCTTCATCCCCTCCAGCAGGTTGTCAACGCAGTTGCGATGCCCTTCTACGCCGAAATCGACGCTGAAACGGGTGCGATCGCACGCCGGTACGTTGGCATCGTGAATGCCGATGCTGTCGGCAAGAATGCGCAGCATCGGGCGGTTTTCACTCGACCACAGCGCATCGCCGGGTTTGAAGAACAGCGAACGCAGCTGCTGGCGCGTATGGACCGGCGACAGCTTCTCGTTGAGATCGTCGGCGTTTACCGCGACGAAATCGGCCGCCTGCTGCCCTTCGCTATCAATTACGGTAATGAACTGGCCTTTGCGCACGCGGAAGGTTTTGCCAAAGCCGGCGGGCACCGTCAGGTTGGACTGGCACATAATTACTCCTGCGGAATGAAGTCGCTGGCGGGTACGGTGAAGGTGGTGCCGAGATACTGCTGCTGCAGTTTGGTCAGCTCGCCCTCTTTCTGCATCGCCAGGATATGCGCGCTAATCGCCTGGTTCAGGCTGCCATCTTCTTTACGCGTCGCCCAACCCATCCACTGCGACGGGCCGACTTCGCCCACCTGCGCCACTTTACCGGCGTATTTTTTCGCTACTGGCGCCAGTACCGAGATGTCGTCATAGACGAAATCGGCGCGTTTAGTCATCAGCGTGCTGACGGTTTGATCCAGCGAATCAACGTTAATGATGGTGATCGGTTTTTTGCCCTCTTTCTTAAGCTGCTCGTTAAAGCCTTTCAGCAACTGCTCCGGCACGCTGGCGGTTTTCACCGCGCCACGCAGGCCTGACAAGCTTTCCGGACTGAGGGTTTTGCCACTGAACGCTTTGGCTGCGTCTTCACGCACCAGCACGCCGTTAACGGTTTTGCTGTACGGCACGGTGAACAGCACTTTCTTCGCGCGTTCAGCAGTGACGTTAAGGGAGGAACCTTCGGCGTTGAACGAGCCAGAGATCAGCCCCGGCAAAATGCCGCTGAAGGCAGTTTTCTGAAACTCCAGTTTCACACCGAGATCTTTTGCAAAGGATTGCATGATCGCCACGCTGTAGCCGGTGATCTCACCTTTGTCATCGGTGTATTCATAGGGAGGAAAGGTTGGATCGATACCGACGGTAATTTTGCCGCTGCTTTTGATGTCGGCCAGCGTATCGGCTTGCGCCTGCGCCATGGTGCCAACGGAAAGAAGTGCGGCGATCAGCAGTGCTGTTTTTTTCATTATGGTGTTTCCCTGGTGTTGGTGAAATGTCTTTTTCTACTGAGCATGTTTTGTGCCAGTTTTTTCACCACTACGCAGAGTGCATTACGCCAGGTCAATCTTTAGTGAATAAAATCAACTGGAAACAATTGTTTCTTAGATTTTATTTTTAATTTCTTAGGTTTCACTGACAAGTGGGACGGCGGCTATTGCTGGAGAGAGAGTTGGCAGGATTGCACTGTTTTGGGGCGACTTCTGGCGCAAAATGCGCCAGCACGGCGCACTATTCAAGCTCGTCGAGGGATTGGTGCAGCGCTTCAATTTGCGCGAGATGATCGTTGCTGGCTTTACCCATTTGTCGGGCCACCAATGAACAGAGCAGATTGCATACGCCAGAGAGCGCGGCGGTGCTGTCGAAGATCAGGCTGCTGTCGGTGTGGCAGCGGATCACCCATTGCGCGTGGCGCACCGGTTTGCCGGAGAGCACATCGGCGATATACAGCATTGGGACATTGCGCTCGGCCAGCGCGTTCATTGCCGCTTCCAGCGCCGGCATGCGTCGCCGCAGACCGACGCAAATCACCACATCTTCCGCCGTCAGCGCCGCCATATGCTCCGCCAGCGAATCGCCGGGACGCGGCAGCAGACGGACATCGGAATGAATATGGATCAGGTCGCGGTAGATCAAATGGGCGATGGTTTGGCTGTGGCGCCAGCCCATCACCACCACGCGCCGCGCCGCGCTGATGGCGGTAACCGCTTGCTGCAGCTGTTCGCTATCCAGCGTGCGATAGCTGTTGACCAGGTTGGCGATCTCTTTTTCCAGGTGCTGCTGCATGATGCTGGCCAGCGGTGATGCGCTGGGCGCCGGTTGCAGATAGAGCGGCGATCCGCTGCTCTGCATCTCACGCGCCTGGCGACGTGCGGCTTCATAGCTTTCATAGCCAAGATGGCGGAAGAAACGCGTGGTGGTGGCTTTCGAGACGCCGGCGCTGTGCGCCAGTTCGGTGGCGGTATTCATGGCTAACTGGCCAGGTGCGGCAAGAAGCACATCGGCTAAGCGCTGTTCATGGCTGGAGAGTTGATCCCAGTGCTGACGAATCCGGCCCTCTAACGTTGCCGCTTTTGCACTCATGGTGATTCCCTGAAAATGAAAAAAACCATCCTGCACAGAGCGTGCCGGGTTGTCATCAGGAATTTTGTGTTGGGGGGAGTGTGCTGGCTGTCTCACTACTCGGTCTGTGCTGGCTGTCTCACTACTCGGTCTGTGCTGGCTGTCCCCCATCCCGGCCTTCCCCCGCAAGCGGGGGAAGGAGACGCTGCCACATGCAACTCAGAACTAACATGTGGCAGCATCTTCCTCCCCCACTTGTGGGGGAGGACCGAGGAGGGGGACAGCAGGCACCGACCAGGATGGGGGACAGCGACGCCGAATTACTTACCGGTCGGGCGCAGTGCCGGGAACAGGATTACGTCGCGGATGGTGTGGCTGTTGGTAAACAACATCACCATACGGTCAATACCAATACCCAAACCTGCGGTTGGCGGCAAACCGTGCTCCAGCGCGGTTACGTAGTCTTCGTCGTAGAACATCGCTTCGTCATCACCGGCATCTTTCGCATTCACCTGCTGCAGGAAACGCTCAGCCTGATCTTCTGCATCGTTCAGCTCCGAGAAGCCGTTACCGATTTCACGGCCGCCGATGAAGAACTCGAAACGATCGGTGATTTCCGGGTTCTCGTCGTTACGACGCGCCAGCGGGGAAACCTCAGCCGGATATTCAGTGATGAAGGTTGGCTGAATCAGGTGTGCTTCGGCGGTCTCTTCGAAGATCTCCGTGACCACGCGGCCCAGGCCCCAGCTCTTCTCAACTTTGATATGCAGCGATTTGGCAATCGCCACCGCTTTATCGAAGTCTTCCAGATCGCTCAGGTCGGTTTCCGGACGGTATTTCTTGATCGCTTCACGCATGGTGAGCTTCTCGAACGGCTTACCGAAATCGAAGCTGTGATCGCCATACGGCACTTCGGTGGTGCCCAAAACATCCTGCGCCAGAGTACGGAACAGGCTTTCGGTCAGCTCGATCAGATCTTTGTAATCCGCATACGCCATATAGAGTTCCATCATGGTGAACTCTGGGTTATGACGCGGTGAAATACCTTCGTTACGGAAGTTACGGTTGATCTCGAACACGCGATCAAAACCGCCTACCACCAGACGCTTCAGATACAGTTCTGGCGCAATAC
The DNA here is from genome assembly GCF_000282675.1 of Pantoea sp. GM01. Lineage (NCBI taxonomy): Bacteria > Pseudomonadati > Pseudomonadota > Gammaproteobacteria > Enterobacterales > Erwiniaceae > Pantoea > Pantoea sp. GM01. The sequence goes on from NZ_AKIU01000051.1 coordinate 6,438, forward strand.
GCAGGTACATATCGATGTCGAGCGCATTGTGATGGGTGATGAACGGACGCGCAGAAGCACCGCCAGGAATCACCTGCATCATCGGAGTTTCCACTTCCATAAAGTCGCGGTTAACCATGAACTGGCGAATGCCGGCCATGATTTTTGAGCGTACTTTGAAAGTGTTACGCGATTCGTCGTTGGAGATCAGATCAAGATAACGCTGACGATAACGGGTTTCCTGATCGGCCAGGCCGTGGAATTTATCCGGCAGCGGACGCAGCGCTTTGGTCAGCAGACGCAGCTCAGAGATGTGGATCGACAGCTCACCGGTTTTGGTTTTGAACAGCTTGCCGCGCGCACCGAGGATATCGCCAAGGTCCCACTTCTTAAACTGCTCGTTGTAGACGCCTTCTGGCAGATCGTCGCGTGATACGTAGATCTGAATCTGGCCGCCAACATCCTGCAGGGTAGCGAAAGACGCTTTACCCATGATGCGGCGCGTCATCATACGACCCGCCACGCTCACTTCGACGCCGAGCGCTTCCAGCTCTTCGTTCTCTTTGGCGTCATAGCTGGCGTGCAGCAGATCTGACGTGGTATCACGGCGGAAATCGTTAGGGAACGCCACGCCTTTTTCACGCAGCGCGTTGAGTTTTTCGCGACGCGCTTTCAGTTCGTTATTTAACTCAAGGGCGGCATCAGCGCTCTGCGGTTGTTGTTCAGACATGTCGGTTCCTTATAGCCCTGCTTTTAAACTTGCTTCAATAAAACGATCGATATCGCCATCCAACACCGCCTGGGTGTTGCGGGTCTCTACGCCGGTGCGCAGATCCTTGATGCGTGAATCGTCGAGAACATAAGAACGGATCTGGCTGCCCCAGCCGATATCAGACTTGTTATCTTCCGCTGCCTGCTTGTCCGCGTTTTTCTTATGCATCTCATATTCGTACAGCTTGGCGCGTAACTGCTTGAAGGCCTGATCTTTGTTCTTGTGCTGTGAACGGTCGTTCTGGCACTGCACCACAATGTTGGTCGGCAAGTGGGTAATACGCACCGCAGACTCGGTTTTGTTGACGTGCTGGCCGCCCGCACCGGAGGCACGGTAAACGTCGATACGCAGATCGGCGGGGTTGATATCGATATCGATGTTGTCATCCACTTCCGGGTAGATAAACACCGAACTGAATGAGGTATGACGACGGCCACCGGAATCGAACGGGCTCTTACGTACCAGGCGGTGCACGCCGGTTTCGGTACGCAGCCAGCCAAACGCGTAGTCGCCGATGATTTTAATGGTGGCGGATTTGGTTCCGGCCACTTCACCGTCTGACTCTTCGATGATTTCGGTTTTGTAGCCTTTGGCTTCGGCCCAGCGCAGATACATACGCAGCAGCATGCTGGCCCAATCCTGCGCTTCGGTGCCGCCGGAACCGGCCTGAATATCCATGTAGCAGTCAGCGCTGTCATATTCGCCGGAGAACATACGACGGAACTCCAGTTCGCCCAGCTTCACTTCCAGTGCATCCAGCTCGGCCACGGCTTCGTTGAAGGTCTCTTCGTCGTCGGCTTCTACCGCCAGATCCAGCAAGCCCTGCACATCTTCCAGGCCCTGACGCATGTGATCTAAGGTTTCTACCACCGCTTCCAGGGAAGCGCGTTCTTTACCCAGCGCTTGTGCGCGCTCAGGTTCGTTCCAGACGTCAGGCTGTTCCAGCTCGGCGTTTACTTCTTCAAGGCGTTCTTTCTTGGCATCGTAGTCAAAGATACCCCCGAAGAACGTCGCTGCGCTCACTGAGGTCCTGAATACGATTTTTGACCGGATTAATTTCAAACATGGCTTTTCAGTCTTTTTTGACGATTCGGTGAAAGGAGATAAAAACTAACGCGCTAGTTTACCCGAAAGTGTGCGTACTTTGTAGCATTGCACGCGGCTGACGAAGGTATCTGTCAGCGAAAAGAAAAAAAGTTCGCCCACTTCTGGAAAGCTCACCGCATGACCCTTTCCAAAAATCCTCCGCTGGCCCAACAGCTTCAGACATCGTTTAAGAAATTTCGTATAAATCCCGGATAGTTAATGCCGAATGCATTCATTAAAGATCATGATTTTTAAGGCAATTTCATCAAAAATACTGCGTGAGAAATTTCCTGCAATAAAGCAGAAGCGTCTCAAATAACGCCATTAAGCAGCTGATACTTCGACCATCGATTTGTGCGTCCGCCTTTATCATTTTGCTCAGTGACTATCCCCTATCCAGCATCACTACCGTCCCGATCGTTTGTCACCACGCCCGCCAGGAACGCGCCGCCCCGACAAGGAACGACACCGTAATCAGCGCCCGTTAACGTGAGCGGGCACGACATGTCCTGAGAGACATGAAGGAGCATTGATGTATACCGGTTTGCGCACTTCACCACGCTTACTTGCATGGTTAATTCCCTTGTTACTCGCCGCCTGTGGCGGCGGTGGAGGCGGCGGCAGTTCAGCCCCCTCACCCACCACCGGCACGCCTAAACCGCCGGATCAGCCCAGCAGTGCAGCTAATGCCAGCAAAGTGGGCATTATTGATTCGGGATTGTCGCCGGATCGCAGCGAAATCAACTACGCCAACGTGCATTTCGCCAGCTATGTCGGCGGTGGCTCCGGCTTAAATGATAATCAGGGGATTAACGGTCACGGCACGGTGGTGGCGCTGACGCTGCTGGGTTTGTCATCCAGCAGCGCGCTGTATGTGGCTCAGGGATCGCAGAATAATCTGTTTAACTATGATGACACCGAGCGCGCGGTTAACGGCCTGCTGAGTCAGGGCGTGCGCGTTTTCAATATGTCGTTTGCCTCAACCGAGCGCCTGACCACGGCGCAGGCGTTAACTGATGCACAGCCGCGCTATCAGGTGCTGGTGCAAAGCCTGCGCGCTATTGCCGCCGCTGACGGTCTGGCGGTAGTGATCACTGGCAACGGTGGTACCTCAACCCCTTCCCCTAATGCCCAGCTACCGCTGATTTATCAGGAGAGTACGCTGCAAAAAAACATGCTGGCCGTCACCGGCGTGATGGACAGCACTTCGTATGACACGGCAAATCGCGCTCCATTAACCGGCCCGTTTGATGCCTGCGGCAATGCTGCGGCCTGGTGTCTGAGTGCGCCCGGTTATACCGATTATCGCTTCCAAAATGCCGATGGCAGCGGGTCAAACGTGCGTAGCTACGGCACCTCGTTTGCTGCACCACGTGCCGCAGCGGCGGCCTCGCAGGTGTTACAGCGCTTTCCGTGGATGAGCGGCTACAACCTGCAGCAAACCCTGCTGACGACCGCCAGTTACCGCAGCGATGCCTACGCGAACGTGGCGGATAGCGCCAACGGGCGACCTTACAACGACACCTTCGGCTGGGGCGATCTCAACCAGGCCAAAGCGCTGAACGGTCCGGCGATGTTCTGGGCCGATGATTTTCATGCCAGCCTCGATGGCGGTCGTTATCAGTTTTCCAATGCAATTAGCGGCGACCATGGATTAGTGCTGGACGGCACAGAGCGTGGCGGCGTACTGCAGTTAACTGCGAATAACAGCTATCTCGGCCAGACGCGCGTCGCAGCCAACACCTTGCTGATTGCGGGGGCTATCGCCGGAAGTGCCAGCGTCAGCGGCAGCGGCACCTTGGGCGGCAGCGGCGTGATTGGCGGCAGCCTGCTAAATCAGGGCTCGGTTAACGGCGGCTTACAGGTACAAGGCGATTATCAGCAAGGCAGCAACGGCGCGCTGAATATCGCGCTGGATAGTCCGCTGCGCGTCGCAGGCCACTCGACGCTGGACGGCACGCTGAATCTTGCGCCGCCCTCATCGGCCTATGTGGTGAAACAGCAGGAGACGCTGCTGACCAGCAATGCGGGCGTCAGCGGGCAGTTCAGCCAGGTGAACACCGGCGTATTCCTTGAGGGTTCCGTCAGCTATAACGCCACTAGCGTTAGCGGCCAGCTTACTCGCAAAAATACCGCTGCTACTGCGGCGGCACTCGGCTTAAGCGCTTCCAGCACGCAGCAAACGGCGGCCAATCTGGAGCAGGCATTCAGCGTGGCGGATAACTGGCAGCAACAGGGTTCGCTCAGCCGCTCACAGCAGAGTGCGCTGGGTGCCGCTGGTGCATTCCAGACGCTGGCCGATGCCAGCAGCGCGCAATCTGCTCTCAATTCGCTTTCCGGCCAGGCGCACGCCTCCAGCAACGCGGTGCTGTTTAATGCGCTGGATTATCAAACGCGTCTGCTGAGCAACCGCATCGCCGATGCCAGCGCCGATAAGCGTTACGGATTCTGGCTGGAGAGCGGCCAACTACGCGGTTCGCTCAATCAGGATGGCTATCTCGGCAGCGATTATCGCAATACTTTGACGGCCTTAGGCGTGGACAGTGATTTGGGCATTTCAGGTCTGCGCGTGGGTGTGGCCTGGACGCAGAATCAGATCGATTCAACATACGATCAAACCGGCGGCACCAGCCGCAACCGCCTGCAGGGCGCCATGCTGTATGGTCGTTACGACCTGACGCCGGCATGGTATCTGCAGGGCAATCTTAGCTATCAACACGGCCGCGATGAGTTAAAACGTTTGGTGCTGCTGGATGAGGCCGCACCGGTCTCATCCACCACCAGCAGCAACAGCTGGCAGGCGGCGCTGCAAAGCGGCTATCGCTGGACGATTGAGGATAACTATCGCCTTGAACCGTATCTCGGCTGGCGTGAAACCGGGCTGGAAACCGGCGCGTTTACCGATAAAGGCAGCGCGTTCGGCTTGAGCGGCGACGGCGATAGCTATCATCGCAGCGTCGGTTACAGCGGCTTGAATCTCAGCGCACAACAGGATTGGTCGGCGAATTGGTGGAGCATGTTGAGTCTGTATGGCGAATATCAGTACGCGCTCAACAATCCGTCAATGGATGTCAGCGCGCGCTGGAGCGGTTTTGGCGCTGAACAGAACAGCTTCCAGATTCCCGGCATGCAGCTCGATCGCCGTTCGCAGTGGTTAGGCGTACGGTTGGACGTGGTGCAAGCGGCGCGCGCGCGGCTGTTCTTGCGTGCCGATCAGCACTTCGCCGATCATGGTGACGAGAAAGTGCTGCGCGGCGGCGTGGATGTGAGTTTCTGAAAAGCGCTATGAAGGTCAAAAGAGCGCGATAAAACGCGCCGCTACAAATACGTGCAAATCTTGTAGCGGCGCAATTCATTGCGCGATGCAACTGATGCAACCTACATCGGCCAGATGTGATCAATGATCAACTGTACTGAACGGTTGCCGCGGTACTCGTTAATATCCAGCTTATAGGCCAGCTGCACCTGACGCACGCTGCTGTCTGGCCACAGCGTGGTATCCACGTTGAAGGCAATGCCATCTAATAGCGGGCCGCCACCGAGCGGCTCGACCATCACTTTTAAATGGCGCTCGCCCACCAGCCGCTGTTGCAATAGCTTGAACTTGCCATCAAACACCGGTTCCGGGAACGCCTGGCCCCACGGACCGGCTTCGCGCAGCATCTCAGCGGTGTGCAGCGTAAACTCCTGCGCGTGCAGCTCGCCATCAGACCAAATCACGCCCTGCAACGCTTCACCATCCAGCCACTCATCAATCAGTGCGGCAAAACGCTCACGAAATTGCTCATACTTTTCGCTTTGCAGTGACAAACCGGCCGCCATGGCGTGGCCACCAAACTTGATCATCATGCCGGGGTAGAGCGTATCGAGACGCTCCAGCGCATCGCGCAGATGCAAACCGGCGATCGAGCGACCGGAGCCCTTCAGCGTGCCGTCACCGGCGGGTGCGAAGGCGATCACCGGACGATGGAAACGCTCTTTGAGTCGCGACGCGAGGATGCCCACCACGCCCTGATGCCACTCCGGATGGTAGAACGCCAGGCCCAGCGGCAGATCGGTGTGCTGACGCTCCAGTTCATCACACAGCGCCAGCGCTTCGCTCTTCATGCCCTGCTCAATCTCTTTACGCGTCTGATTGAGCGCATCAAGTTCATTAGCCAGCATGCGTGCCTGGGAAATATCCTCGGTGAGCAGCAGCGCCACGCCGACCGACATATCATCCAGGCGACCGGCGGCGTTGAGGCGCGGACCGACGGCAAAGCCCAGATCGCTGGCGGCGAGCTGGCGGGCATCGCGGTTGGCGATCTCCAGCAGCGCGCGGATACCGGCGCGGCATTTGCCCGCGCGGATGCGACTTAAGCCTTGCCACACCAGAATGCGATTATTGGCATCCAGCGGCACCACATCCGCCACCGTACCCAGCGCCACCAGATCGAGCAGTTCCGCCAGGTTCGGCTCCGCGCGGCCATCGCTAAACCAGTTTTGCTGACGCAGATGCGCACGCAGCGCCAGCATCAGATAGAAGGCAACGCCGACACCCGCCAGCGAGCGCGAAGGAAATGCGCTGTCATGAAGATTGGGGTTCACAATCGCTTCGGCGGCAGGCAAGGTTTCGCCCGGCAGATGGTGATCGGTAACCAGCACCGGAATACCATGCTGATGTGCGGTATCAACACCGGCATGCGAAGAGATGCCGTTATCGACGGTGAGGATCATCTCCGCACCGCGCGCTTTGGCCTGCTCGACCACTTCCGGACTTAATCCGTAGCCATCTTCGAAGCGGTTCGGCACCAAATAATCAACGTTGCCGCCCAGGCTGCGCAACGCCAGCACGGTTAACGCCGTACTGGTGGCGCCATCGGCATCGAAATCGCCCACCACCACTATGCGCTTGCCCGCTTGCAGCATCTGATGCAGCAGCGTTACTGCGGCTTCAATCCCCCCCAGCGTTTGCCACGGTAGCAAGTGTTTGGCGCCGCGCTCCAGCTCCTGCGCGTCTTTAACGCCGCGCTGCAGATATAAACGACGCAGCAAGGGCGGTAAATCAGCGGGTAGGCTGGCGTCGGCCTCGGCTTCACGCCGACGCAGTTCAACAGAGTGCATCACTGTGCGTTAACCGCCACGCTTCTGACCGTCGAGCACTTGCTTCAGCTCTTGCGGTCCCTGATAGCCAGGAATCATCATGCCGCTATCGGTAAGAATGGCTGGCGTGCCCTGAATCCCAAACAGGATGCCGAGTTTGTACTGCTGCTCAATATTGATTTTGCAGGTAGCCGGCGCATCCATCTGCGGCGCATCGCCTTTCATCGCGGCATCAAAGGCTTTTTTACGATCGGCGCTGCACCAGATGGCGCGCATGGCTTTTTCCACCTGGCCGTTCAGACCTTCACGCGGGAAGGCGAGATAGCGCACGGTGATGCCAAGCGCGTTGTAGTCCGCCATCTGCTCATGCAGCTTGCGGCAGTAGCCGCAGGTGATGTCGGTGAACACGGTGATTACGTGCTGCTCTTTCGGCGCTTTGTAGACAATCATGTCTGGCGCCAGCGCGCTGACTTTTTTGTCCAGCAGCTGGTTGGTGACGTTGACCGGCTGGCTGCCGCTGACATCATACAGCGGGCCCTGAATCATATGTTTGCCGTCTTCGGAAACGTACAGCACGCCGCTTTCGGTCAGCACGGTTTTAATGCCTGGCAGCGGTGACGGCTGGATTTCCGCCTGCTGCAGCCCAATTTTCTTCAGGGTTTGCTGAATGGCATTGTCATCGGCGTGTGCCAATCCAGTGAATGCACTGACCAGCAGAGCCAGCATCGTAAGCTGCTTTTTCATCTTAAATCCTTGTTACCGCAACTCAAGCGCGCGGATGATGCTGTTGATGTAACAGACGCAGACGCTCGGTAGCGACGTGCGTATAAATTTGCGTAGTCGAAAGGTCGCTGTGGCCCAGCAACATCTGTACGACGCGTAAATCGGCGCCGTGGTTCAGTAAATGTGTGGCAAATGCGTGGCGCAGCACGTGCGGCGACAGTTTTTCGCTATCGATACCGGCAAGGGTCGCATAGTGTTTAATGCGATGCCAGAAGGTCTGCCGCGTCATTTGCTGCGCGCGCTGGCTGGGGAACATGACGTCCAGCGTTTGCCCATTCAGCAACCACGGTCGGCCATGTTCCATATAGTATTCAATCCAGTAAACCGCTTCTTCACCTAACGGCACAAGGCGCTCTTTGTTGCCTTTACCGATTACGCGCACCACGCCCTGGCGCAGGCTAATATCGCTGATGGTTAGCCCGACCAGTTCCGTGACGCGCAATCCGGTGGCGTACAGCAGCTCCAGCATCGCTTTGTCACGCAGTTCGAGTGGTACATCAATACTCGGCGCCTGCAGCAGGCGCTCGACCTGATTCTCGCTGAGATCTTTCGGCAGACGCTGCGGCAGCTTTGGTGCGGCAAGCAGCGCGCTGGGATCGTCGCTGCGCACTTTTTCCCGATAGAGATATTGGCAAAGGCGGCGGATGGCGCTGAGGGTGCGCGCCGAGCTGGTGGCCTTATAGCCGCCCTCAACGCGCTCGGCGAGAAACTGCTGCAAATCAAGCGCTTCCAGCGTTAGCAGCGTGCGATCGTGATGATGCAGCCAGCCGGTGAGCGTCTGGAGATCTTGCCGGTAGGAGGCGAGCGTGTTCTGCGCCAGATTACGTTCAATCCAAAGCGCATCGAGAAACTGTTCGATCAGATCGCTGTCCTGCACTGTTATCTCCGCCGTGTGAAATCGTGCTCATTATGCCTGAATGTAGCCTGCTTCTGGTACAATTGCCCCCGAGTCAGTTTCAGTCAGAGCATTAATTGCATGAATATTGGTCTATTTTACGGTTCCAGTACCTGTTACACCGAGATGACGGCGGAGAAGATTCGCGACTTTATCGGCGAAGAGTTAGTCACGCTGCACAATCTGAAAGATGACGATCCGTCGCTGATGGAGCAGTACGATCTGCTGATCCTCGGGATTCCAACGTGGGATTTTGGTGAGCTGCAGGAAGATTGGGAAGCGATTTGGCCGCAAATCCCGGCACTGAATCTGCGCGGTAAAATCGTGGCGCTATATGGCATGGGCGATCAGGGCGAGTACGCCGAATGGTTTCTCGATGCGCTAGGCATGTTGCACGAATTGCTGCAGCCGATGGGCGTGCAGTTTGTCGGCTACTGGCCGCTGGAAGGCTACGAGTTCACCAGTAAAAAACCGCTGACCGCTGACGGCTCGCAGTTCGTTGGTTTAGCGCTTGATGATGTGAACCAGTTCGACCTGAGCGATGAGCGCGTCGAACAGTGGTGCGAACAGATTCTGACCGAAACCGCGGCGCTGCTTTAAGGCAGCGTTTGCCCATCACGCAGAAAACAGCAGGCGCGCAGCGTGCGCCATTCACCGGGCGGCAGGCTGTCGTGCATCAACCACAGCCGCCAGCGTTTCCCCTGCTGATTACGCAATACCAGCAACACGCCATACGGCAGCCAATCCGCTTTACGTTGGGCTTGCCAGCGCACGCCGCGCCACAGCCAATCGCCCTTTACGTCCAGCGTCAGGCAACCCACGCGCTGCACTAAGCGCCGTTCGTTACGCCAGCACTCCGCCAGCAGTAACAATAAGATGGCCGCTTTGCCCCACGCCCATTCGTCTGGCCAACTCAGGCTCAGCAGCAAACCGGCACACAGCAGCGACAGCGTCACATTCAGCGCGCGCGCACTGGGTGACGCCCGCAAATTACATTGCCACCGGACCGCGTTCACGGTTGCGCTGCTGAATCAGTTTCACCATACGTTTGAACTCGGGATCCACCGGTTCGCCGTGATTCATCAACCAGTTGAACAGGTCCGGATCGTCACTCTTCAGCAGGGCAATAAACACCTGCTTATCGGTATCGTTCAGCGAATCATATTCGTATTTGAAAAACGGCATGATAGCGATATCCAGCTCCAGCATGCCGCGACGGCACGCCCACTGGACGCGGGCTTTGTCATTAATTTCCATGTCTCTCATTCCATGGCTAAAAACAGTGGGGCTCAGTGTACCTGCTTTTTTTTCTCGCTGCAGGCGCTGTGCTTATCCCTGTGCAATGTCACGGCGTTACGGCCCCTGATTTGCAAAGGACATCACGCGATTTGTGCGCCAGATTCAGTAAACAGGTTGCAAAGCCGCACTGCTCTTTTACCATTGCTACCTATTACCTCATTAATCAGGAAAGACATATGTCGATTTTTACCCTTCCACCCCGCCAGCCCGCTGCTTCGTCACGCCTGCCTTTAACCCTGATTTCGCTCGACGAATGGGCGTTGGTTAAGGTGCAGGGCAACGACAGCACGTCTTATCTGCAAGGTCAGTTAACGTTGGACGTCGCCGCCATGGGCGCAACGCAACATCGCCCGGCCGCGCACTGCGACGCCAAAGGCAAAATGTGGAGCAATATTCGCCTGTTCCATCGCGGCGAAGGTTACGCTTACACGGTGCGTCGTAATCTGCGTGAGCAGCAGCTTACCGAACTGAAGAAATACGCGGTGTTCGCCAAAGTGACCATCGTGGCCGATGATGATGCGGTACTGCTGGGCGTCGCCGGTTTTCAGGCGCGCGCCGCGCTGGCCAATCTTTTCAGCACCCTGCCCGATGCGGAAACACCGGTTGTACAGCACGGCGAGAGTACGCTGCTGTGGTTTGCACATCCTGCTGAGCGTTTCATGCTGGTGACGACGCCAGAGCAAGCGAATGTGTTGAAAGAGAACCTGGCGGGGGAAGCGCAGTTCAACGACAGCCTGCAATGGCTGGCGCTGGATATCGAAGCTGGCATTCCAGTGATTGAAAGCACCACCAGCGCGCAACTGATTCCACAAGCCACTAACCTGCAGGCGCTGGATGCCATCAGCTTTAAAAAAGGCTGTTACACCGGCCAGGAGATGGTGGCGCGCGCCAAATTCCGCGGTGCGAACAAACGTGCGCTTTACTGGCTGGCAGGCAAAGCCAGCAAAGTGCCGGAAGTGGGTGGTTCACTTGAGCTGCAGATGGGCGATAAGTGGCGCCGCACCGGCACAGTCTTGAGTGGCGTGCAGCTGGATGATGGTAATGTGTGGGTGCAGGTGGTGATGAACAACGATCTGGAACCGGATAGCGTACTGCGCGTGGAAGGTGACGAAAGTGGCCAACTGACGATTCAGCCACTGCCGTATTCATTGGCTGATTGATTGCCGCTGTGTTAATCCGGGTGCGCCTGAATGCGCACCCGACGAAATCCGCGCGGTTCTATTGTAGGGGCGCCATTCAGGGCGACCGGGACCACAAGCTACATCACATAAAAATAGATAGCGCAGAAGTGCAGCACGCTGCCGCCCAGCACGAAGCCATGCCAGATGGCGTGACTGTATGGAATACGGCGCGAGACGTAAAAAATCACGCCGAGCGAGTAGACAACCCCTCCGGCTGCCAGCAGCCAAATCCCGCCCGGCGACAGCTTAATCGCCAGTTGATAAATCACCACCAATGACAACCATCCCATACCGAGATAGGTCACCAGCGACAGCGCTTCAAAGCGGTGGGCAAAGGCGATTTTGAACAGGATGCCCATCAGCGCCAGGCCCCAGATCACCGCCATCAAACCTTGTGCCAGCGGCGAATTGAGCCCGACCAGCAAAAATGGCGTGTAGGTGCCCGCAATCAACACGTAGATGGCGCAATGGTCAAATTTCTTCAGCCAATATTTGGCTTTCTGATGTGGAATAGCGTGATAAAGAGTTGAAGCGAGATACAGCAAAATGATGCTGCCGCCGTACAAACTGTAACTGGTAATTGCGGTAAGGTTAGCTTGAGATTCAACGGCTTGGGTCAGCATTAGCACCAGGCCGATGATGCCGAAAATGCAGCCAATTCCGTGACTAATACTATTGGCGATCTCTTCAGCCAATGAATAGCCCTGGGCCATAATTCGGTTTTGTGCCATGAAGGGGATTCCTGAACAACGGAAAAAGCGAGTGTGCTATTTCTGAGCAATCAGAGTAACGAAGATAAATTTCAGTGTACACATGTACGCTAAAATAAATCTGTCAGCGGGTGTGAACGGCTTGGACTCAATTTTGGCTGCATTGACTGACATCGGTCGCCATCAATGGCGACCCTACGATATTCAGATATGGTTTTGTCGATACAGGAATATTGGGCTGTTTTTTTGGATCGGCATTTGTGCCGAGCAGGTTACTTATCTGCCGCCAGCGGCGTCAATAAAGGTGCCCGTCACGTACGACGCAGCATCGCTCGCCAGCCAGACAATCGCTTCGGCTATCTCTTCAGCCTGGCCGCCACGCCCCATCGGCAACGCGCTGGCAAGACGATCCACTCGGCCCGCTTCGCCGCCATCGGCGTGCATTTCGGTATAAATCAGGCCCGGTCGCACGCTGTTAACGCGGATTCCGTGCGCCGCCACTTCCAGCGATAAGCCTTTAGTTAGCGTATCCATCGCCCCTTTTGACGCGGCGTAATCCACATACTCACCCGGCGCACCGAGACGTGACGCGGCGGATGATACATTGACGATGGCGCCACCTTTTCCGCCATGATGCGTACCCATGCGTTTTACCGCCTCGCGGCAGCAAATAAAGGTGCCGGTGACGTTGGTGGCGAACACGCGCTGAATTCGCTCGGCATCTAACTCTTCTACCCGACATTGAGTAAACAAAATGCCGGCATTATTCACCAGCACCCGCAGCGCGCCGGCTTGCTCATCCAGTTGGGCAAACATGCGCATCACCTGTGCCTCATCAGCGATATCGGCCTGCAGCGCAAAGGCGCTTCCGCCCTGCGCTTCAATTTCTGTCACTACCGCAGCCGCTTCAGCTACACGCTGGCGAAAGTTAATCGCTACCCGATAACCAGCCTGCGCCAGCAATAAGGCGGTTGCACGTCCAATCCCGCGACTGCCGCCCGTTACCAAAGCCAGATCCATTTTTGCCTCCAAAAAAAAGGGCCGAATAATCGGCCCTTTCCATAAATACTCCCCATAACTTTAGCCTAAATAATTTGCGCTGCAGCAAGGCGGTGAACTCGTTCATCCCCGGAAGCTTACTTCGGTAAGTGACCGGGGTGAATGAGCGCAGCCAACGCCGCTAAGGCTCATAGTATGACGGCTAAATTACTGGTATTCGCTCATGGGTACACACGAACAGAACACGTTGCGGTCACCAAATACATCGTCCAGACGTTTAACGGTCGGCCAGTATTTGTTAGCGCTGCCTGCCGGGAACACCGCCAGCTCGCGGGTGTAAGGATGTGCCCAGTCGCCGACGATTTCCGTCTGCGTGTGCGGCGCGTTAACCAGAGGGTTATCTTCCAGCGGCCATTCGCCATCGGCTACGCGGTCGATCTCCATGCGGATTGCCAGCATCGCATCAATAAAGCGATCCAGCTCGATTTTGCTTTCCGATTCCGTTGGCTCAACCATCAGCGTGCCCGCTACCGGGAATGACATGGTTGGGGCGTGGAAACCGTAATCGATCAGACGCTTGGCGATATCCAATTCGCTAATGCCGGTTTGCTCTTTCAGCGGACGAATGTCGAGAATACATTCGTGTGCCACGCGACCATCGCGGCCAGCATAGAGAATGGGATAAGCCGATTGCAGACGGCTGGCGATGTAGTTGGCGTTCAAAATCGCTACTGAACTCGCTTGCTTCAGGCCTTCCGCGCCCATCATGCGGATATACATCCAGCTGATTGGCAGAATCGAGGCGCTGCCGAAAGGTGCCGCAGAAACCGCGCCCTGCTGCGTCAGTACGCCATCAATTTGTACCACGCTGTGGCCCGGAACAAACGGCGCCAGGTGCGCTTTCACGCCGATTGGCCCCATGCCTGGACCGCCGCCGCCGTGCGGGATACAGAAGGTTTTATGCAGGTTGAGGTGCGAGACATCCGCGCCGATGTAACCTGGCGTGGTGATTCCCACCTGCGCATTCATGTTCGCGCCGTCAAGATACACCTGGCCGCCGTGCTGATGCACAATCTGGCACACTTCGCGAATGGTCTCTTCGTAAACGCCGTGTGTTGACGGGTAAGTCACCATGATGCACGACAGCTGCTCGCCGACCTGTGCGGCTTTCTCACGCAGATCGCCGAGGTCGATGTTGCCTTGTTTATCGCATGCCACCACCACAACGGACATACCGGCCATTTGTGCAGACGCCGGGTTGGTCCCGTGTGCCGAGCTTGGAATCAGGCAAACATTGCGGCCGCCTTCATTGCGGCTTTCGTGGTAACGACGAATCGCCAACAGACCCGCATATTCCCCCTGCGCGCCGGAGTTTGGCTGCATGCACAGCGCGTCGTAGCCGGTTAGCTGTACCAGCCATTGCGACAGCTGAGCAATCATCTGCAGGTAACCCGACGCCTGCTCAGCCGGGCAGAACGGATGCAGCTCAGCAAATTCTGGCCAGGTGATCGGAATCATTTCCGCCGCGGCGTTGAGCTTCATGGTGCACGAGCCGAGTGGGATCATCGCCTGGTTCAGCGCCAGATCCTTTTTCTCCAGGCTGTGCATATAACGCATCATCTCAGTTTCGCTGTGATGACGATTGAACACCGGATGCGTCAGGAAGGCGCTCTCACGCACCTGACCGGTTGGGATGGCACTGTTTTCCGCCGCAACTGCTGTATCCAGTGCATCAATATCCTGGCCATGCGCATCGCCCAGCAGGATGGCGAACAGCGCCAGCACGTCTTCACGCGCGGTGGTTTCATCCAGCGTAATGCCCACGGCATTATGGATGTCACTGCGCAGATTGACGCCAAAGCTCAGTGCACGGTTCAGCACCGCTGCTTTATCAGCGACTTCTACCGTCAGCGTATCGAACCAGCTGTTGTGGCGCAGTTTCATACCGCCATTTTGCAGGCCAGCGGCCAGAATGCTGGTCAGACGGTGAATGCGGGAAGCAATGCGCTTCAGGCCAACCGGGCCGTGATACACCGCATAGAGACCGGCGATATTCGCCAGCAGCACCTGCGATGTACAGATGTTGGAGTTGGCTTTTTCACGACGAATATGCTGCTCGCGGGTTTGCATCGCCATGCGCAGCGCGGTGTTACCGGCGGCATCGCGTGATACGCCAATGATACGTCCAGGCATTGAGCGCTTGTGTTCGTCGCGGCTGGCGAAGAACGCAGCGTGTGGTCCGCCGTAACCCATTGGCACGCCGAAACGCTGGGCCGAACCAAAGACGATATCTGCGCCCTGCTTGCCTGGCGCTTCTAACTGCACCAGCGCCATAAAGTCTGCCGCGACGCTCACCACCACTTTGCGGTTTTTCAGCTCGGCAATCAGTGAACGGTAATCGTGCACTTCACCGTGCGTACCAACCTGCTGCAGCAATACGCCGAACAGATCGTCGTGATCTAATGCTTTATCAACGCTATCGATAATCAGTTCAAAACCAAAGGTTTCGGCACGCGTGCGCACCACATCCAACGTCTGGGGATGGATGTCATTGGCGATAAAGAATTTAGTGGCGTTTTTCAGTTTGCTGACACGTTTGGCCATCGCCATGGCTTCTGCAGCGGCGGTGGCTTCGTCCAGCAGTGATGCGGAAGCGATGTCCAGACCGGTCAGATCCAGCGTCAGGGTTTGGAAGTTCAGCAGCGCTTCAAGACGCCCCTGCGACACTTCTGGCTGATACGGCGTATACGCGGTGTACCAGCCCGGATTTTCCAGCATGTTACGTAGGATAACCGGCGGCGTAATTACCGCGCTGTAGCCCATGCCGATCCAGGATTTGTAGCGTTGATTCTGACTGGCAATGGCCTTCAGCTCTGCCAGCGCTTGCTGCTCGGTCGCGGCGTCGCCAACCGCAGGCGGGCCTGGCAGCTGGATGTCGGCCGGGACGATAGAGCTAATCAATGATGAGAGCGAACTGGCACCAATCGCTTTCAGCATTAAGGCCTGTTGTTCCGGCGTAGGACCGATGTGGCGCTCAATGAAAGCACCGTTATGTTCGAGCTGGCTGAGAGTCTGGGTCATTTGCAGTAAATCCTGAATCGGGCTGGGTTACAAAAATGGCGTTAAGTCAGGCAGATAAAAAAGAAGGTGCCGCTGTGCGCCACCTTCTGCAACTACCGGTTACTCGTCGATCGCGGCTTTGTAGGCATCGGCATCCAGCATGGAGTCGAGTTCTGACTCGTCGCTGGCTTTGATGCGGAACAACCAACCATCGGCATACGGCGCGCTGTTAACCAGCTCCGGTGAATCGCCTAGCTGATCGTTCACCTCGACGATTTCACCGCTTAAGGGTGCATAGATGTCAGAAGCGGCTTTCACCGATTCCGCCACCGCGCAATCATCACCGGCCGCGAAGGAGGCGCCGACGTCTGGCAAATCGACAAATACCATGTCGCCCAGCAGTTCCTGCGCATGTTCGGTGATACCTACCGTGAAGGTGCCGTCGGCTTCTTTACGGACCCACTCGTGACTATCGCGGTATTTCAATTCACTTGGCACATTGCTCATTGGCCATTTCTCCTGAAAAAAATTACTGGGCGACCGGCTTACCGGCGCGAACAAAAATCGGTTTTGTCACTTTCACTGGCATTTCACGGTTGCGGATTTCCACAATCGCCTGCTCGCCAATCCCCGCAGGCACACGTGCCAGCGCGATGCTGTAACCCAGCGTTGGCGAGAAGGAGCCACTGGTAATAATACCTTGCTGCGGCTGACCTTGTTCATCGGTGAAACGCACAGTCAAACCGTTACGCAGCACGCCTTTTTCGGTCATCACCAGACCAACCAGCTTCTCGGTGCCCTTTTCGCGCTGCGCTTGCAGTGCGTCACGACCGATGAAATCGCGGTCGGCAGGTTCCCAACTGATGGTCCAGCCCATGTTGGCAGCCAGCGGCGACACGCCTTCATCCATCTCCTGGCCGTACAGGTTCATGCCCGCTTCCAGACGCAGCGTGTCACGCGCCCCCAGACCCGCCGGCTTAACGCCTGCAGCTAACAGTTGCTGCCAGAAAGCGGCAGCTTCAGTGGCAGGCATTGCAATCTCGTAGCCCGCTTCGCCGGTGTAGCCGGTAGTAGCGATGAACAGGTTTTCTGCCTGCACGCCAAAGAACGGCTTCATGCCAGCAATGGCGTCACGCTGAGCGGCACTGAACAGCGTTTGCGCTTTTTGCTGCGCGTTCGGGCCCTGCACCGCAATCAGCGCCAGATCGTCACGCTCGGTCAGCTCGACGCCAAACGGTTGTGCATGCTGTTTAATCCATGCCAAATCTTTCTCACGCGTGGCGGAGTTCACCACCAGGCGGAAGAAATCTTCGCTCATAAAGTAAACAATCAAATCATCGATGACGCCAGCGGAGGCATTCAACATGCCGGTGTAAAGTGCTTTGCCCGGCTGGGTCAATTTAGCGACATCGTTGGCTAACAGATAACGCAGAAAATCGCGGGTACGTACGCCGCGTAGATCGACGATGGTCATGTGGGAAACATCAAACATGCCGGCATCGTTACGCACCGCGTGATGCTCATCCATTTGCGAGCCGTAATGCAGCGGCATCATCCAACCGTGGAAATCCACCATGCGTGCACCACATGCCTGATGCTGTTCGAATAGAGGCGTTTGCTGAGTCATAACCATCCTGTGAAAACAAGTGAGTGTGACGCGCCTGCGTCGCCTTTGCTGGCTGACGCAAACGTTCTCTTTGTGCTGAAGTTATCACCTAATGCGGCAATTAACCATGAGGAAAACGAGGGTGAAACACTACCACCTTTCAACGAAGCACCGAACAGCTACCAGCATAAATCACTGCATTATTGTGATTAGCCTCGCACAAAATACGACTAAATTACTTTCATGCAGCAAAATGAAGGAATAGACGCCGCAGGATTAAGAAATGGTCCGGTGTTCGCATTGCCATAACATGAATTAATCTAATGCGAATTAAGGGGTGAAATTAGAATAAATCAAACGAGGCGCGATTGCGGTGCAGTGCTGCATCATGGCGGTGCAGCAAAGAAAAACGGCGCCCAGTTGGGCGCCGTCAGCGGAAAAAATTAACGTATCCAGCTGGGTAGATCGTTTAGCCCCATCGCCTGCTTCAGCATCAGCGGTTTAACGCCCGGTAAAGTATCGGCTAGCTTGAGGCCGACATCACGCAACAGCTTTTTCGCCGGATGCGTGCCGGCAAATAGCTCGCGGAACCCCTGCATCCCCGCCAGCATCATCGCCGCGCTGTGCTTGCGGCTACGTTCATAGCGACGCAGATAGAGATGCTGACCAATGTCTTTGCCTTCCTGGTGCAGACGGCGAATTTCACCAATCAGTTCGGCCGCATCCATAAAGCCAAGATTGACGCCCTGCCCGGCCAGCGGATGAATGGTGTGTGCGGCATCGCCAACCAGCGCCAAACGGTGCGCGGCGAAGTTACGCGCATAACGCGCCGTCAGCGGGAAGGTTTTGCGCTCGCTCTCGACCTGACACAGGCCAAGACGCATATCAAACGCTACCGACAGCTGCTGGTTGAACAGCGCTTCCGGCATCGATTTCATGCGCGTCGCTTCCTGCGGCGAGAGCGACCAAACGATCGAGCAGAGATGAGGATCCTGCATCGGCAGGAATGCCAGAATGCCATCGCCGTGGAATACCTGACGCGCGATGGCATCATGCGGCATATCGGTGCGGATATTTGCCACTAATGCATGATGCTCGTAATCCCAGAAGGTCAGCGGGATATCGGCTTTGTCACGCAGCCACGAATTAGCGCCGTCAGCAGCAACCAGCAAACGCGCGCTCATCATGCTGCCATCCTGCAAGGTAATGAAGGCTTCGTTGTCGCCAAATGCCACCTGCTGCAACTGCGCCGGAGCGAACAGCGTGATGTCGCTGCTGTTGCTGGCTCGTTGCCACAAGGCACTATGAATCACTTCGTTTTCAATAATATGACCGAGATGCGACAGGCCCTGCTGCTCATCATCAAAACTGATGGAGCCGAAGCTGTCCTGATCCCACACTTCCATGCCGTGATAGGCGCTGGCGCGCAGGGCCAGAATGCTCGACCAGACATCGAGCTTTTGCAGCAGACGTTCACTGGCAGCGTTGATGGCGGAGACGCGAATCGACGCGTTAGCCGCCGGATCAAATTGTGGCTCGGGTGCTTTTTCCAGCACGGCAACGCGTAAGCCGCTGCCCTGTAATCCGCAGGCGACGGCCAAGCCCACCATGCCGCCACCGGCGATTGCCACATCGAAAGTTTGCATTGCTGCCCCTTAATTGGTGCTTAACGCTTAACCCAGCCGAGCGTTCGCGCGGCAAGTGGGTTTCGCAGCCATGGCAGATGGTCCATTGCCACCAGCCCAAGAT
The DNA here is from genome assembly GCF_000282675.1 of Pantoea sp. GM01. NCBI lineage: Bacteria > Pseudomonadati > Pseudomonadota > Gammaproteobacteria > Enterobacterales > Erwiniaceae > Pantoea > Pantoea sp. GM01. Next base: position 25,639 of record NZ_AKIU01000051.1, read on the forward strand.
TTCGTCCCGCCACTAATGGCGCATAACGGTTAGCAAACAGTTTGACTAAACCGTCGGTGACGCCAATGGTGGCGGCACGATCGGGTTGACGCCGCGCGGCAAAATGCTGCAACACCGCGTAGCTGCCTGGGTCCTGCTGCTGACGCCATGCGCCCGCCAGCGTTTCTGCCAGCGACATCACATCGCGCAGGCCAAGGTTAAAGCCTTGTCCGGCAATCGGATGCAGCGTTTGCGCCGCATTGCCTACCAGCGCCAACCGATGTGTGACCTGACGTTCGGCGGTTTGCAGCGCCAGCGGATAAAGCTCGCGTTGACCCGCGTGCGTAAAGCGCCCAAGGCGCCAGCCAAATGCCTGCTGCAGTTCTTGCAGGAAGGTCGCGTCATCCCACTGTTTAATCGTTGCTTGCGCGTCAAGCGGATGGCACCACACCAATGACATGCGGTTACCGGACATCGGCAACAGCGCCAGCGGGCCATGCTCGGTAAAACGCTCAAATGCGCGTCCCTGATGCGGCAGCTGGGTCGAGACATTGGCGATAACCGCTACCTGATGATAGTCGTCGCGCTGCCAGGTCATACCGCAGGATGCGCCTAAAGGCGATCGCGATCCATCGGCGGCCACCAGTAAATCACCGGTTAATTGCTCACCGCTGTTGAGTGTAACCAGCACGCTATTGGCGCTACGTGACACCGCCGTGGCGTGATCCGGGCAGCGCACGCTGATGCCCGGTGCCTGTTGTAAACGCAGGAACAAGCGCTGGCCGACATCGAAAAGTTCCACGACCTGACCCAGTGCGGGCAACTGGTGATCTTGCGCTTTGAGCGAGACGAAACCGGTATGGCCGCGATCGGAGACGTGGATATCAGTGATAGGCGTGGCGCAATCCGCCAGCGAGCGCCACACATCGATATCGGCTAACTGCTGGCAGGTGCCCGCCGCCAGGGCAATCGCGCGTCCATCGAAGCCGGGATGTGCACGGCTGTCGGGCTGGCTACGCTCAATCAGCGTTACCGGCAGCTGACCTTGCGTCAGGTGCGAAATCGCCAGCGCCAGGGTGGCGCCGGTCATACCGCCGCCAGCAATTAAAATGCTCATGCCTGACGTGCCGCCGCCATCAGGGCTTCAATCGCATCGGCGTCTTTCACCACGCTGTCGGTGAGATTCTCGTTGCCGTCCGCGGTGATGACGATGTCATCTTCAATGCGAATACCAATGCCACGATATTGCGGCGGCACGTTGGCATCTGGCGCGATATACAAGCCTGGCTCAACGGTTAGCACCATGCCCGGCTCAAGAGTGCGGTCGCGGCTCGGCGTGCCGTAATGTCCCACGTCATGCACATCAAGCCCCAGCCAGTGGCTTAAACCGTGCATAAAGAACGGGCGGTGTGCCTGCTCTTCAAACAGCGTATCGATATTGCCATCCAGAATGCCGAGGTCGACCAGGCCGGTAATCATGATGCGCACCACTTCGTCGTTAACATCATGGATGCTGATACCCGGGCGGAACATCGACAGCGCTTTGTAGAGCGAAGCCAGCACGATGTCGTAGATGGCACGTTGCGGCTCGCTGAACTTACCGTTGACCGGGAAGGTGCGGGTGATATCGCCCGCATAGCCGTGGAATTCACAGCCAGCGTCAATCAGCACCAGGTCGCCATCGCGCATCTCACATTCGTTTTCGGTGTAGTGCAGAATGCAGCCGTTTTCGCCAGCACCGACAATGGTGTTGTAAGAGGGGAAACGCGCGCCGTGGCGATTGAATTCGTGGTGAATTTCGCCTTCCAGCTGATATTCGAACATGCCCGGACGGCAGGTTTGCATCGCTCGGGTATGCGCCAGTGCGCTGATTTTTCCGGCACGGCGCAGAATCTCAATCTCTTCCGCGCTTTTGAACAGGCGCATCTCATGCACCCACGGACGCCAGTCAGTGACCGTATTCGGTGCGCTAAGATTTTGGCGGAAGCCGCGACGCAGTTTTTCCAGCGCGCTAAACACCCGTTGATCGGCTTCGGCATATTCGCCCTGCGCGTGATAAACCACATCAAGGCCGTTAAGCAGTTGATGCAGCTGCTCATCAATGTCATCCCACGGCAAAGCACGATCGACACCCAGCCTGGCCGGAGCGGCATCCTGGCCAAGGCGGCGACCAAACCAGATTTCAGCGGTCAGATCGCGCACACGATTGAACAACACGCTGTGATTGTGCTTGTCATCGCTTTTAATTAAAACCAGCAGCGCCTGCGGTTCGTTAAAACCGGTGAAGTACCAGAAATCACTGTTTTGCCGAAAGTTATATTCAGTATCGTTGCTGCGCGTCACTTCAGGTGCAGCAAAAATCAAAGCGGCACTGCCTGGCGCCATGCGGGCAATCAGCGCCTGACGACGTTGCTGGAACGTTTCCAGAGTAATCATGTTTGCACTCCCTGTTGAAGACGGGCCACAACGTACCCGCATTGACGCGCTTAGTGTAACGTAGGTTTCTGTACTTCAGGTGCCGTTGGCTGAGGCTGACGCGTGAAGGTGTCGTGGCACAGTAAGGCGGCAACACGCACGTACTCGATCACCTCTTCCAGCGACTGCTCCAGTTCTTCCTGGTCTTCATCTTCGTCATAGCCGAGCTGAGCGATGGTGCGCAGATCGTCAATCGCTTCACCGGTTTCGCCGGTTACTTTCTCAAGCTTAGGCTGCGTAACGCCCAAACCGAGCAGGAAGTGATTGACCCAGCCGGCCAGCGCATCGGCGCGATCGAACACCGTGATGTCATCATCTTCCGGCAACATCAGCTGGAACATAAAGCCTTCGTCTTCCAGCGTGGTCGCCAGGCTCTCGTGCAGCGCCTGTAACGGCTGAGACAGGCTCTGCGAAAACGCCATGCCTTCGTTGGTGAGATCGTGAACCATGGTTTTCCAGCTGGTATCCTGATTGCCACCGCACAGAATCCCGGAAAGGAGTCCGTGCATTTCGGCCGGCGTCATGCCCACGCCCTGCTGAGAAAGGGCCGCGGCCAGCGCGTTGTAACTAGGCGTTGCGTTCTGTAAAGACATAAGCTTTGGTCGTCGTTGGCGGAATAAGTTCGTGTTATGCTACCACCAGGTGCCTCTGGGTTTCCAGAAAAGGGGTTGTAACTTATAACTCGGGTATATATAGTTTCGCACCTCCCAACCCATTGACCGGTAAGGGAGATGCGATCGAAGTAATCAGTCAGGATGGTGGCATGTCTGCACAACCAGTAGATATTCAAATTTTTGGTCGTTCATTGAGAGTGAATTGTCCGCCTGAACAGCAAGATGCGCTGAATCTGGCCGCAGAGGATCTCAATCAACGGTTGCAAGATTTAAAAGTTCGCACTAGAGTCACCAATACAGAGCAACTGGTGTTCATCGCCGCGTTAAACATCTGCCACGAGCTGGCACAAGAGAAAGGTAAGACGCGCGACTATGCAGCAAACATGGAACAACGTATCCGCATGCTGCAGCAGACCATAGAACAAGCGTTAGTTGAGCAAGGTCGCATAACTGACCGCCAGGGCCCTAATTTTGAATAACACTTCATGGTCCTCATGCTAGAGTGACGGTGAAGTAAATTTTCTCTGAGATGTTTGCAAGCGGGCCAGTCCCCTGAGCCGATATTTCATACCAACAGAATGTGACGCTCCACAATTTGTGCGCATGCTCGGTCCGTCCGAGAAGCCTAATAGTTGTGACGGCATGTTCACCTTGAACCAAGGGTTCAAGGGTTACAGCCTGCGGCGGCATCTCGGAGATCTCCACTTAGTTTTACTCGCTAAATAATTCAGTCTGCAGCAAGGCGGCAATCGAGAGAATCCCAGTGAGCTTACTTAAGTAAGTGATTCGGGTGAACGAGAGCAGCCAACGCGGCTGCAGATTGAAGTATGACGCGAATCCCCCGGTTCGCATGATATAGTGGCTTGCAACAGCCCACTCTGCCGGGGATATCATGTCAACACCCTCCTTTCTCGACCGTCAAGACATCCGTCAGCATGTGCGCCATTTGCGCCGTAATCTCACGTCTGAGCAGCAGGAACAGGCCGCCGATCAGCTGGCTGAACACGCCATCAATATCGCGCCGATCGCCAATGCCCAACGCATCGCGCTGTTTTTGTCTGTCGATGGTGAAATCAACACCCGCCCGCTGATCGCCAAACTGTGGCAGCAAAAAAAGCAGGTTTATCTACCCGTGCTGCACCCCTTCTCGCCAGGCAATCTGCTGTTTATCCGCTATACGCCCGCGAGCGCGCTCACGCCAAATAAACTGCGTATTCCCGAGCCGCCGTTAGATATCACGCAGCTGGCCACGCTGGACCAATTAGATGTGATGCTGGTGCCGCTGGTAGCGTTTGACCACCAGGGCCAACGTTTGGGGATGGGCGGCGGATTCTACGATCGCACGCTGCAAAACTGGCAGCAGCACGGTTTTCTTCCGGTGGGCATTGCGCATGATTGCCAGCGCGTGGATACACTTCCCGTCGCTGCATGGGACGTCCCGCTGCCGGCGATACTGACGCCATCAAAACTGTGGCAATGGGAAACGTAAGCAGAAAAAAGGGCGCCAGTGGCGCCCTGATTGATTAGTAGAGCAGACGGGCGCGAATGGTGCCCGGAATGGCTTTCATTGCCTGAAGCGCTTTATCCGCCACCTCTTCTGTCGCATCAATATCGATCACCACGTAGCCCATAATTGGCGTGGTTTGCAGATACTGCGCGGCAATGTTAATGCCCTGCTCAGCAAAGATCTGGTTGATAGCCGTCAGCACACCTGGACGGTTCTCATGGATATGCAGCAGACGACTGGCGCTCGCTGCATGCATTGGCAGCGAAACTTCCGGGAAGTTGACCGCAGACAGCGTAGAACCGTTGTCTGAGTATTTCGCCAGCTTGCCAGACACTTCCAGACCGATGTTTTCCTGCGCTTCCTGGGTTGAACCACCAATGTGCGGAGTCAAAATCACGTTGTCGAATTCGCACAGCGGCGAGTTGAACGGATCGCTGTTAGTCGCCGGCTCGACCGGGAACACGTCGATAGCGGCACCAGCCAGATGTTTGTTCGCCAGTGCTTCACACAGCGCCGGGATATCAATCACGGTACCGCGCGCGGCATTAATCAGCAGCGAGCCCGGCTTCATTAATGCCAGCTCCTCAGCACCGATCATGTTCTGCGTGGATTGGGTTTCAGGCACATGCAGGCTAACCACATCGCTCATATTGAGCAAATCGGAGAGGTGGCGAACCTGCGTGGCGTTACCCAGCGGCAGTTTGCTTTCGATATCGTAGAAGAACACGTGCATACCCAGGCTTTCTGCCAACACACCCAGCTGCATGCCGATGTGACCGTAACCAATGATGCCCAGTTTCTTACCACGCGCTTCGAATGAGCCGTTGGCAACTTTATTCCAGATGCCTCGGTGCGCTTTGGCGTTCGCTTCTGGAATACCGCGCAGCATCAGCAGCATTTCGCCAATCACCAGCTCAGCAACGGAGCGGGTGTTGGAGAACGGTGCGTTAAACACCGGCACACCGCGTTTCGCCGCAGCAGCAAGATCAACCTGGTTAGTACCGATACAGAAGCAGCCAACTGCAACCAGCTTTTCAGCGGCAGCAAAGATCTCTTCAGTCAGTTGGGTGCGGGAACGGATACCAATGAAGTGCGCATCGCGGATGGAGGATTTCAGCGACTCCGCATCCAGCGCCCCTTTGTGAAACTCGATGTTGGTGTAGCCTGCTGCACGCAGGTTTTCCAGCGCACTCTGGTGAACGCCTTCCACCAGCAGGAACTTAATCTTGTCTTTTTCCAGTGATACCTTTGCCATTTCCCGACCCTATTCAGAATTCAATGAGGACTACCATAAGGTAGCCTTCTGTCAAAATATCAAAAATTTCGTGCGCAGCAATACAAACGATTGCCTGCGTGCCAGCACGCGCCCACGCGGAGGCAGCACAATGCCGTACAAAATCGTGGCATCTATGTTGGACGGAGTACGAACCCACTGCTGATGAATCTTTTGTGACATAAGTCACCAAATTTCAGCCTGGCGAGAAAAGATGTTTTGCGGATGGAAATAACCGGCGCATGTCGGGCGCCGGACAGATCATTTTACGATGGTTTTTACGCCGTCAGCGGTGCCAATCAGCGCGACGTCAGCACCTCGTCCGGCAAACAGACCCACGGTCACCACGCCCGGCAGCGCGTTAATGGTTTTTTCCAGCTCGATAGGATCAAGAATCCGCAGATTATGCACGTCGAGAATAATGTTGCCGTTATCAGTGATGACGTTCTGGCGATACTCCGGCAAGCCGCCCAGCTTCACCAGTTCACGAGCCACAAAGGAACGCGCCATGGGAATGACTTCAACCGGCAGCGGGAAGTGGCCCAGCACATCAACCTCTTTCGATGCATCAGCAATACAGACGAATTTTTTTGCGACCGCCGCAACGATTTTCTCACGCGTTAGCGCTGCACCACCGCCTTTGATCATCTGCATCTGCGGATTGATTTCATCTGCGCCATCCACATAAACCGACAGTTCGTCAATTTCATTGAGATCGAAGACGTGGATGCCTAAAGCTTTCAGTTTTTCTGTCGACGCTTCCGAACTGGAAACCGCGCCTTCAATCTGATTCTTCATGGTGCCGAGCGCATCAATGAAATGCGCGGCAGTGGATCCCGTTCCCACGCCAACCACCGTGCCGGGCTCTACGTACTGCAGCGCTGCCCAACCTACCGCTTTTTTCAGTTCATCCTGGGTCATGGTATGTTTAAAACCTGTGCGACATCGAAGTGCGCGTAGTATAAAACAAGGCGTCGTAAAAAAGCGCGACTGTTGAACAGCCGATTTAAGTCTTTGGAAGCCAGCCCGCAAAAAAGCGCCACAGCACAATTTGAGCGTTTTATGGCATAGTAACGTCCACCCTGAACGAGAGAGAACAACAATGAAACGCCCGGATTATCGAACGCTTCAGGCGCTGGATGCTGTGATTCGCGAGCGCGGCTTCGAGCGCGCCGCGCAAAAACTCTGTATTACGCAATCTGCGGTTTCGCAGCGTATTAAACAGCTGGAAAATTTATTCGGTCAGCCGCTGCTGGTGCGCACCGTGCCGCCGCGCCCCACCGAACAGGGACAAAAACTGCTGGCGTTATTGCATCAGGTTGAGCTGCTGGAAGAGGAGTGGCTGGGTGACGATAACGGCGGTACCACGCCGCTGCTGCTGTCGCTGGCGGTTAACGCCGACAGCCTGGCAACCTGGCTGCTGCCCGCCCTGAAAGATGTGCTGGCCGATTCGCCGGTGCGCCTGAATTTGCAGGTAGAAGATGAAACCCGCACCCAGGAACGTCTGCGTCGCGGTGAAGTGGTTGGCGCGGTGAGTATTCAGCCACAGCCCTTGCCAAGTTGTTTGGTTGATCAGCTGGGTGCGCTCGATTATCTGTTCTGCGCTTCGCCTGATTTCGCCGCACGTTATTTCCCCAACGGCGTGACCCGCTCCGCATTGCTCAAAGCACCGGCGGTAGCATTTGATCATTTAGATGATATGCATCAGGCGTTTTTGCAGCAGAACTTTGACCTGTCGCCAGGCAGCGTGCCCTGCCACATCGTTAACTCGTCAGAAGCCTTTGTGCAGTTGGCGCGCCAAGGTTCGGTGTGCTGTATGATTCCGCATCTGCAGATTGAGCGCGAGCTGGCGCAAGGTGAGCTGGTAGATTTGACGCCAGGTTTGTATCAGCGTCGCATGCTGTACTGGCACCGTTTTGCCCCAGAAAGCCGTTTAATGCGCAGCGTTACGGATGCGCTGATTGCGCACGGACATCGCGTGCTGCGCCAGGATGTTTTGCCTGCATAATGATCAGGTCGCCATAAACGGCGACCTGACTTAAAGCCTTACGGCGTATTCGGTTTAATCTCGAACACCACATCCACCTGATCGTCAAAGTGAATGCTCTGCTGCTCGTAAGTTTGCTGTGCGGTGGTGTCAGCCGGCGCTGCCGCGGCTTTGTACATCCGCGCCATCGGCATTGGTTGGTAGTTAGCAACGTGGTAACGAATGCTGTAGACCGAACCCAGTTTAGCGTTGAAGCCTTCAGCCAGCGCATTGGCCTGCTGCGTGGCGTTAGCAATCGCCACTTTACGCGCCTTCTCTTTATAGCTGTCAGGATTCGCCACACCCAACTCTACCGAACGAATTTCATTCAGGCCGGATTTTAGCGCGCCATCCAGCAGCTCGTTCAGCTTATCCAGCTGACGCAGCGTCACCTGTACCTGACGCTCCGCACGATAACCTTTCAGCACCGATTTGCCTTCTTTGGTGTAGTCATACTCCGGCTGGGTGCTGAGGTTTGCCGCATCAATATCTTTTTTCTCGATGCCATTCTTTTGCAGGAAATCGAAATATTGCGCCACGCGGTCATCAGCCTGTTTCTTCGCTTCCGCCGCGTCTTTCGACGAAACATTCACCACAATAGCGAGCGTAGCGATATCGGGCGTGGCATCAACGCTTGCCTGTCCTGACGTCACCACATGCGGTCCATTTGGTAGTTCACCCGCGTGGACTAAACCGGACAGTGCGCCGGTGCTCATTACGGCGGCCAGCGCCAGTGCTTTCAGTTTCACGAAAGTCCTCCTTGAGGGATTCAATTTACAGGTCGCCACTATGGCTAAACCTAAAACACATTAACATGTGTGCTTATCTGATTTTTAAACTGACTAAAAGTTCGGGCATGCTGCGGTTTAAACCTGGCCGCGATCGCAAATTTTAATGAACAGATTGGCCGAAACTTCACTTAAACGTTTCTATTAAAGAAACACCCCCTGCATTCGGGAGAGTTGCATTATGACAGAACAGCCCCTGAGCCAAACCGCTGCCAGCCTTCCCGCCGGACGTACGCGCTTTCTGATGCTCGGCCTGGTGTTTATCAACATCATCATCAACTATATGGATCGCACTAACCTGTCGGTTGCCGCCACGGAAATGGCCGGAGAGCTGCGCTTCACGCCGCTGGAAATGGGGTTAATCTTCTCAGCGTTCGGCTGGATTTACGCCGCCTTGCAGATCCCCGGCGGCTTCCTGATTGATCGCCTTGGCGCGCGCGTGGTGTATGGCGTTGGTCTGTTCGTCTGGTCTTTAATCACCGCGCTGCATGCGCTTGCCAACAGTTTTACTGCGCTATTTGGCCTGCGGCTCGGCGTGGGTGCGTTTGAAGCGCCAGTGATGCCCGCCAACAATCGGGTGATCTCCAGCTGGTTCCCGGAACAGGAGCGCGCCAGCGCCATTGGTATCTACTCTTCAGCGCAGTTTGTTGGCCTGGCCTGCATGACACCGCTGCTGTTTCATGTGCAGGCTGCGTTTGGCTGGCGCGGACTGTTTTTGATTACCGGTTTGGCGGGCATGATTTGGTCGCTGGTGTGGTATTGGCTCTACCGCGAGCCAAACCACCATAAAGGTGTGTCCGACGCTGAACTGAACTACCTGCGCAGTAACGGTGCGCTCCTGGAAAGTGAGCATAAGAATCAATCACCGCAAGCGCGCTGGCGCGATTTGGCGCAGATGTTCCGCAGCCGCAAATTGGTCGGCATCTATATTGGTCAGTTCACCATCTCTGCCACCTTCTGGTTCTTTCTCACCTGGTTCCCGACCTATCTGGTGGAATATCGCCATATGGGATTCATCAAAAGCGGCTATGTTGCCTCAGTGCCCTATTTCGCCGCCTTCTGCGGAGTTTTGCTGGCCGGCTTTGCCTCAGATCGAATGATACGACGCGGCGTGTCCGCCAGCGTGGCACGTAAGCTGCCGGTGATTCTTGGCCTGTTCCTGACGCTGTTTATCCTGGGTGCCAATTACACCGATGATTCCGCGCTGATCATTCTGTTTATGTCGCTGGCGTTCTTCGGTAACGGTCTGGCAACCATCACCTGGGTGTTTGTGACGGCGCTGGCGCCGCGTCATTTGATTGGCCTGGCGGGTGGGGTGTTTAACTTTACCGGCGCGCTGTCATCGATCGTCGTGCCGATTGCCATCGGTGCGCTGATTGATGGCAACAACTTCGCGCCAGCACTGGCATTTATTGCGGTACTGGCCGCGATTGGCATCTGCAGCTATCTGTTTATCGTCGGGAAAATCGACCATGTTAGCGCGGGCTGACAACTATCTGCGCCAGCGATTGCAGCTGTTGCAACCGCTGCGCGAGATGCGCCTCATCGTGCTGCCAGATTTTGGCAAAGGCCAGCGCCGCGCGATTGTGATTAATCGGCTGCGCCATGCTGATTTCACCGTCATCACGATGCCAAATCAGATGATCTGCCGCACGCTTGCGTGCCAGCAGCGGCGCAATGTGCTGCCACTGTTCGTCGCTAAAACGCGGGCGCAGCACCTCATCACTTTCGGCGGCCAGCAACGACACGCCAATCACCGACTGCCACGCAGGCAGCATGCGGAAACCCGCCAGCGCCTGGCTGGCGTTGGTGCGCTCCCCCGGCTCGGAGTGCCAGATATAGATCACCTGATCTTCCCACAGCACGCCCAGCGCCACCACAATGTCGCGCGGCGCGTGCATTTCCAGTTGCGGCAGCGCCTGAGCAAACAGCGAGGAGCCGCGAATCGCCTGCGCCGCCAGCGCGTGAATGCCGGGACCGGGCAGATAGCGCCGGTGCTCATCCTGCGTCGTCAATCCGATGGAAGCCATGGTCATCAGCAGGCGATTAACGCGCGTACTGTTCATCCCCATCTGACGCGCCAGTTCGCGACAGCCCACGGCTTTATCGCTGGAGACCAGATATTGCAGGCAGCGAATACCGTCGATCAGGCTTTGGTTGGGTTGAGAAGACATAGATCACCTGCGGCGGGGAAAACTCAATCTTAGCCTTAGAGTTAGAGGAATGAAATGATGCAAACTTTCTCTTCGCAAAATGCGCGTCACTTTCCGCAGCAGCGATTACAAGCGGACTTACTGATTGCTGGCGGTGGATTAGCGGGCGTGTGTGCGGCATTGGCCGCCGCGCGTGATGGCCTTAGCGTAATCTTGATACAGGATCGCCCGGTATTAGGCGGCAACGCCTCCAGCGAAGTGCGTTTGTGGGCCAATGGCGCCACCTCGCACATGGGTAATAATAATCGCTGGGCGCGCGAAGGCGGTATCATGGGCGAGATCATGGAGGAGAACCTGTGGCGCAATAAAGAAGGAAATCCGGTGCTGTTCGATATGGTGCTGCTGGATATCGTGCAGTCGCAGACCGGTCTAACGTTACTGCTCAACACCGTGGTTACCGACATCGAAAAATCCGGCCGCAGCCTGCAGGCGGTGCGGGCTTTTAACGCCATCAATCAAACGCAGTATCACGTCTCGGCAGCGCAGTTTATCGATGCCAGCGGCGATGGCGTGTTGGGGTATCTGGCTGGCGCGGCGCATCGCGTGGGAGCAGAATCCATTGAAGAGTTCGGCGAGAAGATGGCACCGGGCGAAAATTTCGGTCACAAGCTCGGACACTCGATCTACTTCTACACCAAGCGCTCTTCCCAGCCGGTGCGCTTCGTGCCGCCCTCTTTCGCGCTAAAAGAGATCACCGCGATTCCGCGTTACAGACGCCTGACCTCAGCACTGAACGGCTGCGACTTATGGTGGCTGGAATGGGGCGGACGGCTTGATACCGTGCATGAGAGCGAAACCATCAAATGGGAGCTGTGGAAAATCGTTTGGGGCGTGTGGGATTACATCAAAAACTCCGGCGAATTCCCCGATGCCGACAACCTCACCCTCGAATGGGTTGGCCTGATTCCCGGCAAGCGCGAAAGTCGGCGTTTTCTCGGCGATACCCTGCTCTGCCAACAGGATATTATCGAGCAGCGCGATCATTACGATGCGGTCGCGTATGGCGGCTGGTCGATTGATCTGCATCCAGCCGACGGCGTATACAGCGAGCACGATGGCTGCCGCCAGTTTCACAGCAAAGGCACCTACACCATTCCATTCCGCGCGTTGTACAGCCAATCACTGGATAATCTGTTGTTAACTGGCCGGCTCATCTCCGCCACTCACGTCGCTTTTGGCAGCGCACGCGTGATGTGCACCTGCGGCGTGCTGGGTGAAGCCGTGGGTCGCGCGGCGGCGCTGTGCCAGCAACAGCAGATCACCCCCGCCGAACTGGCACAGCCGGAGCGCGTGGGTCAGTTGCAGCAGCATCTGCTGCGCGCCGGCGCGTTTATCCCGCGACATCGGCTAGAGAATCCGGCGCGCAATGCCCACGTCACCGTCAGCAGTACTTTTGAACTCCGCGCCCTGCCCGCCGATGCCGGCTGGCAATCCCTGCAATCACGCTGTGCGCTACTGCTGCCGTTGAAAGCCGGTGAGCGCTTGCCAACGATCAGTGTGCAACTGCGTGCCGCACAGACGCAGAAACTGCAGGTATCGCTGCTTACCAGCGACAATCCTGCCAATACCTGCGGCGATCGCCCGATCGCCACGCAGTATATTGAGGTCAACGATCAGGGCGCTTATCGTCTGAGCTTTGATTACCTCGCTGATTGCGATCGCTATGTGTTTATCACTTTCGCAGAAAATCCAGCGATTGAGATAGCGCTCACCAGCCAGCGCTTGCCGGGTGTCATGATGGTGTTCAATAGCCTTAACCCGCGCGTGGCGAAACGCACGCGTCAAATTAACGATGGCGATTACGGCGTCGACGAGTTTGATTTTTGGCTGCCGCGCCGAGCGCCACAGCAAATCCTGCTGGCCTTTGCGCTGGAAACACCGCTGCAGTTGTGGCACCGCGACTATCTGCTCAACGGCAAGTTACGTCCGGAGCAGCACACCAACTGCTGGGTACCCGCACCGGATGACCCGCATCCCAGCGTCAGCTGGCAATGGCCGCAGCCGCAACAGGCCCGCCAGATCACCCTGCTGTTTGATAACGATTTTGATCATGCAATGGAAACGGTGCAGATGGGCCATGCGCAGGCGGTTACGCCGCACTGCACCACGCATTATCGCCTGTGGCTGGATGAGAAGTTGCTGGCCGAGGTGACGGAGAATCACCACTCGCTTTGTCATCACCGGGTTCCGCAAGATGCGACCTTCCAGCAGATTCGGCTCGAGCTGCTGGCCAGTGCAGGCGCGCCGCCTGCACTGTATGGCCTGCATCTGGATTAGAAGGCAGCCATGCCCTGACGCGCCAGCTGAATGGCGATAAACCACATCACGCCGCCGACTAACAGATTGATAATCCGCTGCGCCCGTACGGTACGCAGGCGCGGTGATAGCCATGCCGCCAGCAAAGCCAGGCCGAAGAACCAGATGATCGATGCACTTACGGTGCCCAGAGCAAACCAGCGGCGTGCATCCGCGGAGGGCAGCTGGCTGCCGAGGCTGCCGAGCACCACAAAGGTATCGAGGTAGACATGCGGATTAAGCCAGGTGACCGCAAGGATAGTGGCGATGATGCGCCAGCGCCCCTGCTTCAACTCCGCGTCAGATGTTAGCGACACATCACCTTGCCAGGCACTGCGCAGCGCACCCCAGCCATACCACAGCAGAAACGCGACGCCCGCCCAGGTAATCAGCATCAGCAGCATCGGTGATTGATTGAGCAACGCGCTACCGCCAAAAATGCCGCCGCAGATCAGCGCAATATCGCTGAGGGTACAGAGCGAAGCGGTCATCAGATGGTAGTGGCGCTTAATGCCCTGATTCATCACGAAAGCGTTTTGCGGACCTAGCGGCAGAATCAGCGCAGCACCTAAAGCAAGCCCTTGTAAATAAACAGATAACACAGCGATATTCCTGAAAATGGGGGAAGATGCTGTGCAGTATAGTGACGCAATGTTATTAGAGGAAATTGAAAAAATTAATTGGGTATTAGCTTAATTAATAAGAAAGGCACCCGCAGGTGCCTTGCTCAGTTACTCGGTGCGGGCGGGCAGCTGTTGCTCGCTCTTCACCTGATGCAGATGCACATCCATCTGCGGGTAAGGAATACCGATGCCGTTCGCGTCTAGCGTACGTTTGAAGTTCTTCATCAGATCCCAGTAGACGTTCTGCAGATCGCTACTTTTGCTCCAGCAGCGCACCACGAAATTGAGCGACGATGCAGCCAGTTCATTCAGGCCAATCTGGATGCCCAGATCTTTTAATACGCGCTCATCCGCTTCAACCACTTCCTTGAACAGCGCAATCACTTGATCGACATCCGCATCGTAGGCCACGCCAATAATGAATTCATTACGGCGGATCGGCTCACGCGAATAGTTAATGATATTGCCGGCGATGATTTTACCGTTTGGCACCACCACGATTTTGCCATCGGCGCTTTTCAGCGTGGTAGAGAAGATCTGCACATTCTGTACGGTGCCCATTACGCCGCCAAGATCAACAAACTCACCGGTTTTGAACGGACGGAAGGTAACCAACAGTACACCCGCCGCGAGATTCGACAGCGAACCTTGCAATGCCAAACCGACGGCCAAACCGGCGGCACCCAGCACGGCGATCACCGACGCAGTTTGCACCCCGACGCGGCCCAGTGCGGCAATAATGGTGAAGGCGATAATGCCGTAACGCACCATGGCAGAGAGAAAATCGGCCACTGTGGCATCAATATGACGCGCCAGCAGCACGCGGTTAATCGCATTAGAGATGATGCGGGCGATGAACATACCGATAATGATGGTAATGATTGCCGCCACAATATTTACCGCGTAGCTCAGGATCAGTTCCTGATTGCGTACCAGCCATCCACCGGCACTGTTAATGCCATTAACGACATCTAAGTCTTCCATTTGTTAGCCCTGTTAGTGAGTTTCCCGCAGGAAAATGCAAAAAACTGCCAGATTGACTCCGACACTCCGACTACAAGGGTAAACAATAATGGAGCGAAGCGCCAAAAATGGCCTGAATTTACGGGCTTTTCCAGATGAGACGCATAAAAAAAGGCCCTTTCGGGCCTTTTTTGTACTGTAAGGAAAAATTACAGTACGTCGACAGCGTTAAGCTCTTTGAAAGCTTGCTCGAGGCGAACAACCATTGATGCCTGAGCAGAACGCAGCCAAACGCGTGGATCGTAGTATTTCTTGTTCGGGCTATCCACGCCGTTAGGGTTACCCAACTGCGCTTGCAGATAGTCTTCGTTCTTTTTGTAGTACTGCAGAATACCGTCCCATGTTGCCCATTGGGTATCGGTATCGATATTCATCTTGATCACGCCGTAGCCGATAGACTCTTCGATCTCTGCAGCAGAAGAACCTGAACCACCGTGGAACACGAAGTCCAGCGCGTTATGCGGCAGATTGTGTTTCTTGGTTACGTATTCCTGAGAATCACGCAGGATGGTTGGGGTCAGTTTCACGTTGCCTGGCTTGTACACACCGTGCACGTTACCGAAGGAAGCAGCGATGGTGAAACGTGGGCTGATTTTGCTCAGCTCGGTGTAAGCGTAATCAACGTCTTCTGGCTGGGTATACAGTGCAGAAGCGTCCATGTGGCTGTTGTCCACACCGTCTTCTTCGCCACCGGTGCAACCCAGTTCGATTTCCAGCGTCATATCCAGCTTGGCCATGCGCGCCAGATACTTAGAAGAGATCTCAATGTTCTCTTCCAGTGACTCTTCAGACAGGTCGATCATGTGTGAGGAGAACAGCGGCTTACCGGTTTTCTTGAAGTGCTCTTCACCCGCATCCAGCAGACCATCGATCCACGGCAGCAGTTTCTTCGCGCAGTGGTCGGTGTGCAGGATAACTGGCACGCCGTATTGTTCCGCCATCAGATGCACATGGTAAGCACCCGCGATAGCGCCGAAAATTGCCGCGCCCTGTGGTTTATCGGTTTTGAAACCTTTACCGGCGATGAAGGCAGCACCACCATTGGAGAACTGAACGATGACCGGCGCTTTCACTTTGGCCGCAGCTTCCAATACTGCATTGATGGAGTCCGTGCCGACGCAGTTAACTGCTGGCAGAGCGAATTTGTTCTCTTTCGCTACCTGGAAAATTTTCTGAACGTCGTCACCAGTGACAACGCCGGGTTTTACGAAATCAAAAATTTTAGACATGGTTGTGTCCCGTTTCGTTACCGTTCATCCCCGAAGGGATTGCGATTTGATTGCCCAAGAAAGGGCTAGCCTTCAGGCGACGCCAAAGCGCCGCCCCCAAAGAATTACTGCTTCGCGCGCTCTTCCAGCATAGCAACAGCTGGCAGTTTTTTGCCTTCCACGAACTCGAGGAATGCGCCGCCGCCGGTAGAGATATAAGAGATCTTATCTTCGATACCGAACAGGTCGATAGCGGCCAGTGTATCGCCGCCACCTGCAACAGAGAACGCTTCGCTATCGGCGATGGCGTTCGCCACGATCTCGGTGCCTTTACGGAAGTTCGGGAACTCGAACACGCCAACCGGGCCGTTCCACAGAATGGTTTTCGCGCCTTTCAGGATCGCTGCCATTGCCTGAGCGGTTTCGTCGCCGAAGTCCATAATCTCTTCGTTATCCGCCACTTCAGAAACCTTTTTCACGGTTGCCGGTGCAGTTTCAGAGAATTCCGTGCCTACGCGGGAATCGGTTGGAACCGGAATGCCGTGCTCGTCACGCAGCTTTTTGGCCGCTTCGACGAAGTCTGGCTCGTACAGAGATTTACCGACGTTGTTGTCGATGGCCACGAAGGTGTTGGCGATGCCGCCGCCCACAATCACGGTGTCGGCGATCTTAACCAGCGACTGCAGCACATCAAATTTGGTAGAAACTTTAGAACCGCCAACCACAGCAACCAGCGGACGCTCTGGATTGCTCATCACTTTACCCAGCGCTTCCAGCTCAGCTGACAGCAGCGGACCCGCACAGGCGATTGGTGCGAACTTGCCCACACCGTGAGTCGACGCCTGCGCGCGGTGCGCGGTACCGAACGCATCCATGACGAAGACGTCGCACAGGGCGGCATATTTCTTCGACAGGGTTTCTTCGTCTTTTTTCTCGCCTTTGTTGAAGCGTACGTTCTCCAGCACCACCAGCTCACCCGCGCCCACTTCTACGCCTTCGAGATAGTCTTTCGCCAGGGTGACATTGGTGCCATTCAGTTTGTCTTTCAGGTAGTTAACAACCGGTAGCAGGGAGAACTCTTCGTTGTATTCACCTTCGGTCGGACGACCCAGGTGAGAGGTAACCATCACTTTCGCGCCCTGTTTCAACGCCGCTTCGATGGTAGGCAGAGAAGCACGAATACGTGCATCTGACGTCACTTTCCCTTCTTTCACTGGCACGTTGAGATCGGCACGGATCAGAACGCGTTTACCAGCAAGATCCAGATCGGTCATCTTAATTACAGACATGGTGAACCCTCTCGTTGATTCTCATAAGTTTTGCCAGACGCAGTCCGCGTCTTACCTGAAACCGCTTGCGGCCATTGCTAACGTGGTGTCGATCATGCGGTTAGCAAAGCCCCATTCGTTGTCACACCAAACCAGCGTTTTGATAAGGTGATGACCACTAACCCGCGTTTGCGTGCCATCGACTATGGCACTGTGCGGATCATGGTTAAAATCTACTGAGACTAACGGTAATTCCGTATAGTCAACTATACCACGAAACGCCCCTTCTGACGCGTTTTGCAGCAACGCATTGACCTCACACGCCTTCACCGCTTCGCGCACCGACACGCTCAAATCAATGGCTGTCACGTTGATGGTCGGCACGCGCACCGCAATCGCTTCAAAGCGATCGTTAAATTTCGGAAAAATACGGGTAATGCCAGCAGCAAGACGCGTATCTACCGGGATGATCGATTGGCTGGCGGCGCGGGTACGGCGCAGGTCGCTGTGATAGGCGTCAATCACCTGCTGGTCGTGCATCGCCGAGTGAATCGTGGTCACAGTGCCCGATTCAATGCCAAAGGCGTCATCCAGCAACTTGATCACCGGAATAATGCAATTGGTGGTGCAGGATGCGTTGGAGACAATGCGGTCAGTTTGTTTAAGAGCCTGTTCGTTTACGCCGAACACGACGGTGGCATCGAGATCGTTGCCGCCCGGATGCGAGAACAACACCTTCTTCGCGCCCGCCTGCAGATGCGCTTCACCATCGGCGCGGCTACCGTAAACACCGGTACAATCCAGTACGATATCCACATTCAGTTCGCGCCACGGCAGCACATCAATTTCGGCCTGATGCAGGATGCGGATGGTGTCATCGCCCACAAACAGCTGATCGCGCTCCTGGCGCACATCAAAGGCAAACCGGCCGTGGCTGGTGTCGTACTTCAGCAGATGCGCCATACCGGCAGCGTCTGCCAGTTCGTTAATCGCCACTACGGTGATCTCGGCGCGGCGGCCGGTTTCATACAGGGCTCGCAACACGTTGCGCCCGATACGGCCAAAACCATTTATTGCTACGCGAACGGTCATCTCTACCTTCAACCACACCCGAAAAAACGTGCCGATTAGCCTGAGCGTTTCACACCGTTTTGTACAGGGAATTATTGTCCGTCAGCACTGGCCAGATGCAGTCTTTCGCTTACAACTGAAACGGTTCAGCTAGAGTAATGCATGCGCGGAATAACGGGAATGATTGCGATCAATTGAGTGGCGGAATATTGGATCTGCGTCACAAATTTTACGCTGAGGGATTATTACTGCAGGAATAATTGAACCGTTTCACCCTTAAGTTACAAAGCGGATAAAACGAGGGCAGCTCAATTGAGCTGCCCTGTAAGGTCGCCATTCATGGCGACCGCCTATTACAGAATGGATTTCGCCGTTTTAACCACGTTCTCAACGGTGAAGCCAAACGCTTTAAACAGCTGATCCGCTGGCGCCGACTCACCGAAGGTGGTCATGCCGACGATCGCGCCGTTCAGGCCGGTGTATTTGAACCAGTAGTCCGCGATACCCGCTTCGATCGCTACGCGCGCCGCCACCGCTTTCGGCAGCACCGATTCACGGTACGCCGCATCCTGCTTGTCGAACGCGTCGGTGGATGGCATGGAGACCACGCGCACCTTGCGGCCTTCCGCCGTCAGCTGGTCAAACGCCGCTACCGCCAGCTCCACTTCCGAACCGGTGGCGATCAGGATCAGCTCCGGCGTGCCGTTGCTGTCCTTCAGCACGTAACCGCCGCGCGCCACGTTAGCCAGCTGCTCAGCGCTACGATCCTGCTGCGCCAGGTTCTGACGCGAGAAGATCAGCGCCGACGGGCCGTCAACGCGCTCGATGGCGTACTTCCATGCCACCGCCGACTCAACCTGGTCGCACGGGCGCCACAGGCTCATGTTTGGCGTCACGCGCAGGCTGGCCATCTGCTCAACCGGCTGGTGCGTCGGGCCATCTTCACCCAGGCCAATCGAGTCGTGGGTGTAGACCATGATCTGACGGATTTTCATCAGCGCGGCCATACGGGCGGCGTTGCGCGCGTACTCGACGAACATCAGGAACGTCGCGGTGTACGGCAGGAAGCCGCCGTGCAGCGCCAGGCCGTTGGCGATCGCGGTCATACCGAACTCGCGCACGCCGTAGTGAATGTAGTTGCCCGCTGCGTCTTCGTTGATCGGCTTCGAGCCGGACCACATGGTGAGGTTGCTTGGCGCCAGGTCAGCCGAGCCGCCCAGATATTCCGGCAGGATTTTACCGAAGGCTTCGATGGCGTTCTGCGAGGCTTTACGGCTGGCGATTTTCGCCGGATTGGCCTGCAGCTGCTCGATAAACGTCTGCGACTCGCTGGCCCAGTTAGCCGGCAATTCGTTGTTCACGCGACGTGTAAACTCGGCAGCCAGCTCCGGGTGCGCGGCGGCGTAGGCGGCAAACTTTTTGTCCCACGCGGACTCCTTCGCCTGGCCGGCTTCTTTGGCGTCCCACTGCGCGTAGATGTCTGAAGGGATTTCAAACGGACCGTGGTTCCAATTCAGTGATTTGCGGGTCAGCGCGATTTCATCGGCACCCAGCGGCGCGCCGTGCGAGTCGTGCGTGCCGGCTTTGTTCGGCGAGCCGAAGCCAATCACGGTTTTGCACATCAGCAGCGAAGGCTTGTCGGAAACCGCTTTGGCTTCTTCAACGGCTTTCCTGATGGCGTCCGCATCGTGACCGTCCACGCCGCGCACCACGTGCCAGCCGTAGGCTTCGAAACGTTTGGCGGTGTCGTCGGTGAACCAGCCGTCGACGTGACCGTCGATGGAGATGCCGTTGTCGTCATAGAAGGCGACCAGTTTGCCCAGCTTCAGGGTGCCGGCGATGGAGCACACTTCGTGTGAGATACCTTCCATCATGCAGCCGTCGCCCATAAACACGTAGGTGTTATGGTCTACGATGTCATGGCCCGGACGGTTGAACTGCGCCGCCAGCGTGCGCTCGGCAATGGCGAAGCCAACGGCGTTAGCGATGCCCTGGCCCAGCGGGCCGGTGGTGGTTTCCACGCCTGCGGTGTAGCCGTATTCCGGGTGGCCTGGAGTTTTGGAGTGCAGCTGACGGAAGTTCTGCAGCTCGCTCATTGGCAGATCGTAGCCGGTGAGGTGCAGCAGGCTGTAAATCAGCATTGAGCCGTGACCGTTCGACAGCACAAAGCGGTCGCGATCTGCCCACAGCGGGTTAGTAGGGTTATGGTTCAGGAAGTCTCGCCACAGTACTTCGGCGATGTCCGCCATGCCCATCGGGGCACCCGGATGTCCCGAATTGGCTTTCTGTACTGCATCCATACTTAACGCGCGAATGGCGTTGGCAAGCTCTTTACGAGAGGGCATCTTCTACTCCAGGTCGGATTAATGCTCCGCCACGCTTAACTTATTGTAATTAATCAGTTATAAGGCGAAGCGAGAAAAAAGTCGCACATCAATGTACATGAAAATCAGGGCAAAAGTACATGCATCGGGGTGCTAAATAGCGGGTAAACGGTTGCATTTCCGGCCTTGTCTGCTAGCCATTGAATAAGTTGCGAGCTATAACCAATGCGTTTAAACACCTGCCACGGTTTCAGGTGTTTGTTTTCTTTACCTTGTTACCTAAAGGATGCGGATATGAAAATGAGAGCCACGATTGTTGCTCTGGGCCTGGCTTCGCTGCTGAGCGGCTGCGAAGGATTCGACAACAACGCGCTGCTGCAATCTGGCGCGCAGGCTTATCAAGCCTATGCGCTGAACGATTCACAAGTGAAGGAGTTGAGCGACCAATCCTGTGCGCAGATGGATAAAGACAACCAGCTTGCGCCCGCCAACAGTGAATATCAGCAGCGGTTGAATAAAATCGCTGCCGCGCTCGGCGACAATATCAACGGCGTACCCGCCAACTACAAGGTGTATCAAACCAAAGACGTCAACGCCTGGGCGATGGCCAATGGTTGCATCCGCGTGTATAGCGGGCTGATGGATATGATGACCGATAACGAAGTGGAAGGCGTGCTCGGCCATGAAATGGGCCACGTTGCGCTGGGTCACACACGTAAAGCTATGCAGGTCGCGCTGACCACCACGGCGACACGCACTGCGGCGGCATCGGTAGGCGGCGTGATTGGCTCGCTGTCACAATCGCAGTTGGGTGAAATGGGCGAGAAGCTGGTCAATGCACAGTTCTCGCAAACCCAGGAGTCACAGGCCGATGATTACTCTTACGATCTGCTGAAAAAACGCGGCGTGAATCCAATGGGCCTGGCGACAAGCTTTGAGAAGTTGGCAAAACTGGAACAGGGGCGCCAGAGTTCGATGTTTGATTCTCACCCGGATTCTGAAGCACGCGCGCAGCATATCCGCGAACGTATTGCCGCAGACGGGAAGTAAAATTCCCCTCACCCTAGCCCTCTCCCGCAAACGGGAGAGGGAATAGTTAGAAGGGTGAAATTAGCTGGATCGGCTCCCTCTCCCGCGCGCGGGAGAGGGTTGGGGTGAGGGAACGTAGCAGCTTTAACGCTTAAATATGCCGTCCACCATCGCACCCAAATCCTGCGTGCTGGACGTATCGATGTGGCCCTGCGGCGATAACTTATCAATCACCTGCGGCAGCAACGCCGCCAACGTACCGGATGCGCCATTCACATCGGTGCCTAACTTGTCCGCCAGCGACTGGAGCTGCCCAGGCTCAAGTGCATTTTGAATATCGCCGCCGCCAATCGACTGGTTATCGCCGCTGCCGATCCAGGTATTCAGCACCTGCCCCAGTCCGCCCTGTTGAAACTTCTGCAGCAGCACTTCCACACCGCCCTGCTCCTGCACCCAGTTCCAGATAGCCATCAGCTGCTGGAGCTGATTGCCCTGTCCACTTGCGCTGTTGCCATTGCCCAGCGATCCCACTAAATCGTCTAGCAAGCCCATAAAAGCCTCCGCAGATTAATTAACCGCCACTAAGTGTAGCCGCAGGCGCAAGGATTAACCTTTATTCGCCGCCTGAACGTGCAGCATATCCAGCGCCAGTGTGGCCGCCGCCAGCGAAGTGAGATCGGCGTGGTCGTAACCCGGCGCCACTTCCACCAGATCCATACCAACGATATTCATGCCCTGCAAACCGCGAATCAGCTTGGTGGCTTTATCGCTGCTCAGGCCGCCAATCACTGGCGTGCCAGTGCCCGGCGCATGGGCAGGATCAAGGCAATCGATATCAAAGGTCAGATACACCGGCAGATCGCCGACGGTGCGCTTCACTTCCGCCAGTATATCGTCGACGCTGCGATCGTTGACTTGCGCCGCATCCAGCACGTTGAAGCCAAGGCTCTTGTCGAACTCGGTACGAATACCGATCTGCACCGAATGCTGCGGATCGATCAAACCTTCTTTCGGCGCGGTGAAGAACATGGTGCCGTGGTCGAAGGTTGGACCGTTAGAGTAGGTATCGGTATGCGCATCGAAGTGCACCAGCGCCATTTTACCGAAGTGCTTAGCGTGCGCGCGCAGCAGCGGCAGCGTCACGTAGTGGTCGCCGCCGAAGGTCAGCATGCGTTTACCGTTCGCCAGCAGCTTCTCGGCGTGCGCCTGCAGTTTGTCCGACAGATCCTGTGAATCGCCGAAGGCATACACCAGATCGCCACAATCGACGACGTTCAGACGCTGACGCAGATCGAAATCCCACGGCCAGCGACAGCCTTCCCACGCCAGATTAGTGGAAATCTGACGAATCGCGCCCGGCCCTAAACGGCTGCCCGGACGGCCTGATGTCGCCGCATCGAAAGGAACACCGGTAATCACCCACTCCGCATCGCTGTCGTAAGGTTGGAAGTTCAGCGGGAAGCGCATGAAACCGAAAGCGTTAGAAACCAGGGAGTTATCGTACTGATTGCCCAGGGTGTTATACATAAATCGTCCTCTTTAATCCGTCATTAGCCTAATAAGGTATACCCTAAATAATTCATGCTGTAGGAAGGCGGCAAACGAGCGAATCCCGATGAGCTTACTTGAGTAAGTGATTCGGGTGAACGAGAGCAGCCAACGCACCTAGAGCATGAAGTATTTAGGGTATAGATGAAAAAAATCCCCTCCGCGTCGTTAGGCCCGACGAGGAAGGGATGATGGGCGCGATTATCGCGAAGATTGCAGCGCCCTGCAATCGGGCAGCAAAAATCAGCGTTCGCGCATCGCCTCTTTGCCTTTATTAAACGGTTTAATCAGATAATCCATCACCGTCTTCTCGCCGGTTTTGATATCCACGGTAGAAACCATCCCAGGACTGATGGAGAAGCGCTTACCGGCTTTATTCTGTACGTAGTCGTTATCGGTACGGATAAACACGCGGTAATAGTAGATCTCCGGTTTGACCTCATCCTGAATGGTATCCGGCGAAATGCTCTCCACCACGCCGTTGAGGCCGCCATAAATGGCGTAGTCATAGGCGGAGATCTTCACCACCGCGCGCTGGCCGGGATGAATAAAGGCGATATCACGCGGCGACAGGCGCGCTTCTATCAGCAGGCGATCGTTCATTGGCACGATGTTCATCAGCTCACCATTCGGTGGCACCACGCCGCCGACGGTGGAGACTTTGATGTTTTTCACAATGCCGCGCATCGGTGAACGGATGGTTAAACGCGTTACCGTGTCTTCACGCCCTTTCACCACCTGCGCCATGCTGTCGGCTTCGGCGTTGGCCTTCGCCAGCTCTTCGCGCGCCTGCACGTAATATTGCGAGCGCATGTCAGTAAGCTTCAGCTCCAGATCCGATTTATCACGCTGCAAACGCAGCACCTCCACGCTACTGGCCGCGCCGGTTTTCGCCAGGCGCTGCGTAATCGCCAGTTCGCGGTTGGCCAACGCCAGCGACTCTTTAAACTGCGCGGTGGCATCGGAGAGCTGAGCGCGGCGGGTTTTGTACAGCCGGGTTTCTGAGGCCTCCAGCTCGGGAAACTTATCCAGCTCCGCCGGGAAAGTGAGCGGCTGATCGTTCACTTCCGCCGTCAAACGGGCCGCCGCTGCCAGCGCCGCACGATAGCGCGCTGCACTCTCACCGACGTTGGATTGCGAACGCGTGGCGTCAAGCTTGGCCACAATCTGTCCGGCCTGCACCTGATCGCCTTCATGCACATACAGCTCGGTCAAAATGCCGCCCTCCAGCGATTGCAGCACCTGATCGCGCGAGCTGGGGATCACTTTGCCGGTGCCGGTTGAGACTTCATCCAGCACGCCAAGCCACGCCCAAATCACCGTGACGAGGATCAACGCGGTGCTGATGACAATCAGCCGCACGGCGCCGGTGTAATGGGTTTCGGATCGCAGCTCGCCCAGCAGATCGTCGGAGGAGTCCACCTCTGCGGCGGTCACCAGCCGCAGTCTTGCCGGTAATTGTTTGATCATGATTGCGCCTCCGGTTGACTACCGTTAGCGCGCGGCGACGGCAAGGCGTTCTCTTTCGGGCTATCCATCACCAGCTGTCCCTCTTTCAACACCAGCACACGATCCACCAGCGCCAGGATCGCCGCGCGGTGCGTGGCGACGATCAGCGTGCGACCATTCAGCCACTGGCCAAGACGTTCGATAAACTCCTTCTCGGTGTGATCGTCGAGCGCCGCCGTCGGCTCATCCAGCAGGATAATGTTGGGATCGCGCAGCAGCATACGCGCCAGCAGCAGCGACTGGCGCTGACCGCCAGAGAGCCCGGTGCCACCTTCCATAATCGGATGATCGAGACCGAGCGGCAGACGACGAATAAAATCTGCCCCGCCGCTGACGGTCAGCGCGCCAAAGATGGCATCATCGGTGGCGTGCGCCGCGCCGAGAGTCAAATTTTCACGCAGCGTACCGTGAAACAGGCGCGCATTTTGCGTCAGCAGGCCGACGTTGCGTCGCACGTCGGCAACATCGATATGCGGCAAACTGAGGTTATCCAGCCGCAGCTCGCCGCCGACTAAATCAATGCCGCCGCACATCGCCTGCAGCAGGGTCGATTTGCCGGAACCGTTGCGCCCCAGCACCGCAATGCGCTCGCCCGGTTTAATCGTCAGGCTTTTAATGCGTAGCGCGATAGTCATCGAATCGGTGTAGTAACGGAACATGGCGTCGGTGAACTGATAGTGACCAAACAACACCGGCGTGTGAATGCGCGTCTCGTCCTTGCTGTTTTCCACTGGCAAGTTCATCAGCGCATCGAGGCTGCCTTTCGCCGCTTTCACCTGCTGCCAGCGCGCCAGCACGCCGCACAGCGTCGCCATCGGCGCAATCATGCGTGAAGAGAGCAGCGACGCGGCCACGATGGCACCGGTGGTGATATCGCCGTCGATCACCATCGGTGCGCCGATGACGATCACGCTGGCATACACCAACCCTTGCACCGTCACGCCCCAAGTAATCAGCGAGTGCATCACTTTGCGCATCTCGACGCCGGATTGGGCGGTAATGCGAATGTAGCTGTTCCACTGCTGCAGGAAGCGATCTTCCGCCTGCATTAGCTTGATGTCCTCCAGCCCTTGTACGCTCTCCACCAGCACCGCGTTACGCAGCGTCGACTCTTTCAGGTTTTGCTGCGCCAGCTTCGACAGTTTTTTCTGGCTCAGCACCCCCGGCAAGATCATCAGCAGCACCGCCACCGGCGCAATCCAGGCCAGCTGCGGCGCGATGATTGCCATCACCAGCAGGAACAGCAGGAAGAATGGCATATCGACAATCGCCGTCACCGTGGTGGAGGTGACCATTTCGCGGATCGACTCCAACTCGCGCAGCTGCGAGATGAAGGTGCCGGTCGAACGCGGCACCGCGCTGCTCCGTAGCCGCAGCGCGTGACCAAAGACGCGATCGGAGACGCGCATGTCGGCGCGTTTACCCAGCAGATCGGTGACGTGATCGCGCCCGACGCGCAGGATATAGGTGAACACCACCGAGATAATCACCCCGATATACAGCACATACAGCGTCGGGTAGGACTGCGCCGGAATCACCCGGTCATACACCTGCATTGAGAAGATAATGCCGACCAGCGCCAGCAGGTTGATCAGAAACGATCCCAGCATCACGTAGCCGTAAGGACGCAGATCGTTCAGCACCAGGCGGCGCAGCCAGTCCGGTTTCACCGTCGACAGATAGCGATCAACGCGGCTGTCTTTGGCCGCCGTCACCGGCCGCAGCGCGGCGGCAAAGCGGATTTCCGGTAGCAGCGTTGCCAGCGCAATCGGCGCTGGCTGTTCATCACCGGCAAAGTGCACCCGCACCTCATCGTCACCGTCAAACTGGGTGATCACGCCCACCTGACCATCGGCCAGCTCTACCGCCAGCGGCAGCCGCCAGCTGGTGATCTCCCACTTATTCTCTTCATACAGCTGCAGCGATAAACCGGCCTGGCGCGCCAGATGGCGCAACGCTTTGTCACGCGTCTGTTTGCCTTGCCACTCCGCAGCGGCCATGATCATCCCCGGCGAACAGGGCAAGCGATAATGACCGGCGATCAAGATAATGGCGGTGGCCCATCCGTGCAGGGGCACATTTCCCCCGGAGGCGCTATCGGGCGCATCGGGCAGTTGTAGTTGCGTCATGGCTGGATCTCCACGGACTGGATCCGCTGATTATTCAGGGCAAACGCCGACCGCATATGCCCGGTGCTGTAGAGGCAATCGAGCTGCAGTGAGCGTAACTGGCTGATGGTTTGCTGCAGCGTGAAACGGGTCTGGAACACCTCCTGCTCGGCGTTGAGCACGTCCAGCAGCGGACGCGTGCCAAGCTGCAGATACTGATCCTGATACAGCGACTGGGTTTTCTCACCCAACGTCTGTTGCCGACCCATGATGGCGAGGCTGAGCGCCAGGCTTTGCGACTCGTTCTGCGATTCGCTCAGCTGCTGCCGCGCCTTGAGCCGCGCCGAGTTGACGGCCGCATTGGCGGCGCGCAGCGCATTGGCGGCCGCGTCACGGCTGGCGGTGATGCCACCGCCCTGATAGAGCGGCATCTCGACTTTGACAAAGGCGGAATATTGCGTGCGATCCAGACTTTCACTGCCGGAGTAGTGATCGTTGAGATAATGCGTCACCTGCGGTTCCAGCGAGATGGTGGGCATATTTTGCGCATTCGCGTTATCGAGTTTTGCCTGCGCCTGATTGGCCTGCGCCCAGGCCGCCAGCACCGCTGGATTGAGCTTGTCATCGGCTTTCGCCATCTGACAGGATTTGGTGAGATTGGTGGGGAAATCATCGCTGACTTTTTTCACCAGCGGCCAGCCCAGATAGGTCGCCAGCGTGGCGCGCCAGCGGTTAAGATTGGCCTGATACTGCGTCAACGTGGTACGCGCGCCTTCGATACGCGCATCGGTTTGCGTCGCATCCGACAGTGACGCCGCGCCCTCTTCATTCCGCTGGCGCGCCAGATCGCCAATTTTACTCAGCGCCGCCAGCTGCTGCTGCGCAATCGTCACCAGTTGCTGATAACCCTGCACTTCCACCAGCGCTGCCGCGGTATCGTGCGCTACGGTGTCAATACTCACCAACACGTTGGCCTGCTCCTGCGCCACGCCCGCTTCGGCGGAACGCACCGAGCTGCTGACCTTGCCAAAGTCATACAGCATCTGCGAAACCGACAGCACAAACGATGGGCTGAAGCCCTTTTCGCTATAGGCGTTACTGTAGCCGTTATTCATCCCGGCACTGATTTGCGGATAGTATTTGGCTTTCGCCACATCAACCTGATTGGCCTGTTCCAGCATCTTGCCAACGGCTTCGGCAATATCCGGATGCCACTGAATGGCGCGCTGCACGGCCTGGTTGATGGTGAGAGAGTCGGGTACGTTGGCAAGGGCCGGTTCAGCCACCTCGCCGGCTAATGAAGGGAGTTCCTGTTGTTGCGCCAAACCTGCTGAAGTAATACGCCCCGCGTTGGTTAACGCGTCACTGGCCGCTAAAAGTTGAGAACTGTAAAGTAAAGCCATGCCCGCACAGAGAACGCTGAGCTTAAACGAACGGCGAAAAGTTGCGCCTGAGTGCATCAGTTCCATCGATAGTCCACCAGTCAATAAAGAGAAAGGGGCACATCCCTGTGCCCTTACTGCATCCCTGCGTCACATAGCCGTTAGACCGTGTGGTTTTGGTGCGGTTGTTGCAGCAGCTCCTCCAGAGAAACGTTCACGCCTTCCAGCGTAATCAGTTGAGTCGCGCTGTAACCCGTACCGGTACCGTCACGGTCAATTGAGAGCACCGTATTGCCATCTGAAGTATGGTCCACTTTCACGAAATCATTAATATTACTTGTGGAATCATTCCAGCCGATAAGCAAGTTACTGACATCAATTTTGTCGCCTTGCGCAACATTGAAGTCGGTCCAGGTATCGTGACCGTTACCGCCGGTGGCATCCGCGCTCGCCAGTAAGTGATACACCAACGTATCTGCGCCGGCACCGCTGGTGATGGTGTCGTCGTAGGCACCGCCGGTCAGCGTGTCAGCCCCCGCTGTGCCTGTGATGGTTGGATGCAGCTCAATGGTGAACGACTGACTGGTGATGGTGCCGTCATTCGCGGCCAGGGTATAACTGAACACCTCTTTGTGGGTGAGCGATTGTCCATCCACGCCGGCATTCAGCGCATAGGTATAGCTACCGTTGGCGGCAATACTCAGCACACCAAAGTCCCCGGCAATCGCCGTGGTACCCACGCTGTGAACCGTGGTGATATCACCGTGTTCATTAGTGATACTCAAGGTTCCCGTATGGCTAGCCGTTGATGAACCGTAGATGCTGCCGCTGGCATCGTGGTCGCCGCTGGTGGTGTCAGCAAACAAGCTGTTAGCTGCCAACAACGAGGTCGCCGACGCACCATTGTGCAAATTCACCGTCAGGCTGGCCGAGGTCAACGCACCGCTCGCATCCCTTACCGAGTAAGTAAAAGTATCCGCCGTTGGCAGGGTATCGATATTAAGACCCGCCTTGAGTGCATAGGTGTAGTTACCGTGTGAATCGATGGTCAGGGTGCCGTAAGTGGTGTTGATCACGGTGTTGCCCGTCGCCGCCACCACGTTGCCCGATACCGCCGTTACCGCCGTGCCATTAGGAATGGTGCCCGCCAGCGAACTGGTGTCGTTGGTCAGCAAGTTACCGGTGACCGTTGCCGCGACTGTCACTGCCAGCGTCGTGATGTCTGACACCGTGCTAATCGTGGAGGTTGGCAGCAGACTGACGTTAACGGTTGAAGCGACGATCACCGCGTAGTTGCCGGTACCCAGATTGTTATAGGTCACGTTGGCACCTTTCAACGTTCCCAGCGACAACACGGCACCGAGGTAGTTAGTGGTGCTGTTAATTAGCAGCCAGGTACCATTAGTTTGCTGCTCATACAGATTCAATGAGTAGTTGGTTAACAAACCCACGCTGCTGATTGAACCGTTCAGCGTTACCGTACGCGTGTCATCCGGCCCCACGTTAAACAGGTAGGCGTTACCATTGGTCAATACGCTGGCTTGCAGCACATTGCCGAGCCCGACCGTAAGCAGCGCGGTGTGCGACACACTGGTCGTGCCATTGTTCAGCGTGCCGGTTTGGGTGGTGTAATCCACTTCGTTGACATCGTTGGCCGCCACGATACGAATCGCGCCGGTCAGCGGGCTGCTGGTGGAGACGTTACCCGCGCGGTCAGTCTGTATCACCGACAGCGAGGCTCCGGTGGTCTGCGCGGTACTCAGGCTAACCGACCAGGTGCCGCCCGTGCCGACGGTCGCCGTGCCGAGGGCGTTGCCGCCCGCATCACGCACGGTGACGATGGCGCCCACCTCACCGCTACCGGTGACGGTGGTACCGGCATCGTTAATCGCCAGACCGCTAACCGCCGCCGGTGGCACCGTATCGACATTGACGGTCACCGCCGTATTGCCGGTACTCACGTTGCCCGCCGCATCAGTTACCGTCACGCTCAGTGGATGCGCACCGTTCGCCAGCGCTGCGGTGGTGTAGGTCCAGGTTCCTCCTGCGCCCACCGTCACGGAACCCAGCGCAGTGGTGCCATCATAGATGGTGACAATCGCCCCCACTTCCGCCGTACCGTTGAGGACCGGCGTGGTATCGCGAGTGTAAGCACCGTTAACCAACGTCACTGGCGTGCTGCCCGCATCGTCGGTGATGGTGAGCGAACTGGCCGCTGGCGCCACCGTGTCAACGCGCAAGGTAGTCGAGGAATTCGGGCTGACGTTGCCCGCCGCATCGGTTGCCGTCACGTTCAGCGTATGCGTGCCGTTGCTCAGCGGAGTAGAGATAAAGCTCCAGCTGCCGTTGCTGCCTACCGTGGTGGTGCCGAGCAGCGTGGTGCCATCGTAAACGCTGATCCTTGCCCCCACTTCGCCGTTACCGGTCAACAGCGGTGTGCTGTCGTTGGTCGCGCCGTTATTCGGGATAGCGATCGCCGTGCTGCCGTTGTTGTTAGCAGCGACAAGGTTGGTTACCGCCGCCGGAGCCACGGTATCGATCGTCACCGAGGCCGCGGTGGTGCCGCTGACGTTACCGGCCGCATCGGTCACCGTGACGCTCAGCGGATGCGTGCCCTGAGCGAGCGTGGCGGTGGTGAAGCTCCAGGTCCCGCCGCTGCCAACGGTCACGGTACCTAACAGCGTGCTGCCATCGAAGATCGACACCCTGCTACCCACTTCTGCCGAACCGCTCAGCGTTGGTGTGGTGTCGTTAGTGGCGCCGCCGCTCGGCACCACGGTGCCGGTAACGTCGTTGGTAATCACCAGCGTTGACGCCGCTGGCGCCACGGTATCGACGATGATAGAGACCGTCGCCGAAGCCGCGCTGGTGTTACCTGCCGCATCCGTTACCGTTACGCTGAGCGGATGGGTGCCGTTACTCAGCGTCGCGGTAGTGAAGGTCCATGCGCCAGTACTGCCCGCCGTCACGGAACCGAGAACGGTGGTGCCATCGTAGACAGTGACAATGGCGTTCGCTTCCGCCGTGCCGCTCAGCGTTGGCGTGGCGTCATCGGTAGAGGCGCCGTTGGCCAGGGGTCCCTGAATCGTCCCGACATCATCGGTGATCACCAGATTGGTGACCGGATTCGGTGCCACGGTGTCAATGCTCAGGGTGGTGGACGTGGTTGGGCTGACGTTGCCCGCCGCATCCGTCGCCGTCACATTCAGCGTATGGGTGCCATTACTCAGCGCAGTGGAGACGAAGCTCCATGTACCGTTGCTGCCCACCGTGGTGGTGCCGAGCAGCGTTGTCCCGTCGTAAACGCTGATCTTCGCACCAATCTCACCCGAACCGGTTAACAGCGGCGTACTGTCGTTGGTCACGCCATTGTTCGGAATGGTCACCGCCGTACTGCCGTTGTTGTTGGCTGCCACCAGATTGGTGACCGCCGCCGGTGGCGTGGTATCGATAATCACCGAGGCCGAGGTGGTGCCGCTAACGTTACCCGCCGCATCCGTTACCGTGACGCTCAGTGGATGCGGGCCGGTGGTCAGTACACCGGTCGTGAAGGTCCAGCTGCCGTCGCTGCCGGCAATCGCCGTACCCAGCGGCGCAGCGCCATCGTAAATCGTGACTCGACTGCCCGCTTCGGCCACGCCGCTCAGCGTTGGCGTGGTGTCGTTGGTGGCACCGCCGCTCGGCACCGTGGTGTTGGTGACGTCGTTAGTGATCACCAGCGTTGATGCCGTCGGTGCTACCGTGTCTACGGTGATGGAGACTGGCGTGGTAGCCGCGCTGGTATTACCCGCGGCATCTTTCACCGTTACGCTGAGCGGATGAACGCCGTTGCTCAGTGTGGCGGTGGTGAAGGTCCAGGCACCGCCGGCTCCAGCAGTCACCGAACCCAGCACCGTGCTGCCGTCATAGATGGTGACAATTGCAATGGCTTCCGCCGTGCCGCTCAACGTTGGCGTGGCATCATCGGTTACCGCGCCATTAGCCAGCGGTCCCTGAATCGTGCCGACGTTATCGTTGATCACCAGGTTAGTCACCGGTGACGGTGCCACGGTATCAATCGTCAGGGCGAACGCGGCGTTCGGGCTGACGTTGCCCGCTGCATCGGTCGCCGTAACGTTAAGGGTGTGTGCTCCGTCCGCCAGGGTTGGCGTAGTGAAGCTCCAGCTGCCGTTGCTGCCTGCGGTGACCGAACCGATAATCGCGGTGCCATCACGGATGATCACCAGACTGCCCGCTTCTGCGCTACCGCTGAGGGCTGGCGTATTGTCGTTGGTGCTGCCACCGGCGTTAATCGCTACCGGCGTGCTGCCGTTGTTATTGGCCGCCGCCAGCCCGGTGATCGCCACCGGCGCTACGGTATCAATATTCACCGTCGCCGCGGTGCTGCCACTGACGTTACCGGCCGCATCGGTCACCGTCACGCTCAGCGCATGCGCGCCCTGGGTCAGGACATCGGTGGTGAAGCTCCATGCCCCGCCGCTTCCTGCCGTCGCGGTGCCCAGCAGCGTTGTGCCATCGTAAACCGAGACGCGGCTGCCCGCTTCCGCCGTACCGCTCAGCGTTGGCGTGCTGTCGTTGGTCGATCCACCATTCGGCACCGTGGTTCCGTTGGTATCGTTGGTGACCAGCAGCGTTGCGTTGGCCGGTGCCACCGTATCCACATTGACCGTGAAGTTGGTCGCGGTGCTGGTGTTGCCCGCCGCGTCGCGCACCGTCACGCTCAATGGATGCGAACCATCACTCAGTGCGGCAGTGGTGAAGCTCCATGCGCCGTTGCTGCCGGCAACCGCAGAACCCAGCACCGTGCTACCTTCCGAGATGATCACCACGTTGCCCGCCGTGGCGGTTCCGCTCAGCGTTGGCGTGTTGTCATCGGTTGAAGCGCCGTTGCTGAGGTTACCGGTAGTGGCACCCACGTTGTCAGAGACCAGCAGATTGGTGACGGGCGTTGGTGCCGCCGTGATCACCGTGAGGCTGATCGAGGCATCTGGGCTAACATTGCCTGCTGCATCGGTCGCCGTCACCGTCAGCGTATGCAGACCATCAGCGAGCGTTGGCGAGGTGAAGCTCCACGCACCGTTGCTGCCTGCAGTGACTGAACCAATCTGGTTGGCGCCATCGAAAATTTTAACGATGCTACCGGCTTCCGCCGTACCGCTCAGCGCTGGCGTATTGTCATTAGTGGTGCCACCAGCGGCAATCGCCACCGGTGAGCTGCCGTTGTTGTTAGCCGCAGCCAGACCGCTGACGGCTGCAGGAGCTGCAGTATCAACGATCACCGTTGCCGTACTGGACGCGACGCTGGTATTCCCTGCTGCATCGGTCACACGCACGGAGAGCGCATGGCTACCGTCACCCAGTACTGCAGTGGTGAAGTTCCAGTCACCGCCCGCACCGGCAGCCACGGAGCCCAGCAGCGTGGTGCCATCGTAAATGGTAATGACGCTGCCGACTTCCGCCGTACCGCTCAGGGTTGGCGTATTGTCGTTGGTCGCGCCGCCATTCGGCACCACCGCACCGGTCTCGTCGTTGTTGACCACCAGCGTTGAGGCGTTTGGCGCAAGGGTATCCACGGTGAGATTCACCGCATCCGAGCGCGGTCCAACGTTACCCGCCGCATCGGTGACGGTGACGCTCAGCGCATGCCCACCCTGGCTGAGGGTTGGCGCGGTGAAGGTCCACTCACCGCTAGCGTTCGCGACCGTAGAGCCAATCACCGTGTTGCCATCATAAACCGTGACAATACCGTTGGCTTCGGCCAGTCCTGCCAGCCGTGGCGTGCTGTCGTTGGTGATACCGTTGTCAGCAATCGGTACTGTGATGCCGTCGTTGTTATTGGCGGCAGACAGATTGGTGGCGGCGAGCGGTACTCCGGTATCGATAGTGAAGTTCACCGTCGGCGATGTCGCTCCCGGATTACCGACTGAATCGACCGTCGTGACATAGATACCGTGCGCACCATCGGCTAGCGTAGGCGTAAAGCTCCACTGCCCAGTGTTGCCAACGGTAACGCTGCCCAGCACGGTAGCGCCATCATGGATGGTGATCACATCCCCTTCCTCAGCGGCACCGGTTAAGACCGGCGTGCTGTCATTACTGTTGGCACCGTTGCTCAACTCAACCGGCGTGGTGCCGTTGTCATCGGTGATCACCAGCGTGCTGGTGGCGGGTGGCAGATCGGCGGCAATGTTCAGCGTAAACGCCGGACTGCTCACCGCGCTGACGTTACCCGCCGCATCGGTTACCGTGAAGGTGAAACTGTGCCCGCCGTTAGAGAGCCCGGTACCCGGCGTATAACTCCAGTTACCGCCAACCGCGTTGACGGTACCCAGCAGCGTGGTGCCATCGTAAATCGAGATTCTACTGCCCGCTTCCGCCGTACCGCTAAAGGTTGGGGTGTTGTCATCGGTGGTGACGCCGTTGGTCAATGGGCCGGTGCTGCCGCCTACGTTGTCGTTTACCGTCAAATCAGCGAGGGTGATCGGATCCGGCACCGACGTATCGATATAGACGGTAATCGGCGTCGCTTCAGGCCCGGTGGTACCCGCCGCGTTAGTGACCGACACGGTGAAGCTATGCTGGCCATCCGACAAGGTCGTGGTTTGGAAGCTCCATGTGCCGTTATCACCCACCGTGGTGGTGCCGAGCAGGGTAGGTCCTTCGTAAACATTGATGGTGGTGCCCGCTACACCGGTACCGCTTATCACTGGGGTGTTGTCGTTGGTATCCCCTTCATTCGCGACCTGCACCGGCGTGGTATTAGCATCGTTATAGACAGCAAAGCTCAGCACTTGCGCTGGCGTTGAGGTGTCCACCGTCAGCGATACCGAGGCATTGGAACTGACGTTACCCGCCGCATCCGTCACGGTGACGTTCAACGTATGCGTGGCATTCGAGAGCGCCGTAGTGGTGATGCTCCACGTACCATTGCTGCCCGCTATCGCCGAACCCACCAGCGTGGTGCCGTCGTAGACTCTGACCACGGCATTGGCTTCCGCCGTGCCGCTGATGGCTGGCGTGCTGTCGTTGGTGATGCCGCCGTCAGCAATCGTGATCGGCGTGCCGCCATTGTTGTTCTGCAGCAGCAGATCGTCAGCCGGCTGCGGTGGCGTAACATCCACCACCACGGTAAAGCTGGCGGAAGGCGCGCTAACATTCCCCACTTCATCGGTCACTGTCGCGGTCAGCGTGTGCGAACCGTCCGTCAACACTGGCGAACTGAAGCTCCAGCTTCCGTCGCCCAGCGCCGTGGTGCTGCCAATCACGACATTACCGTCGTAAATGGTCACCAGACTGCCCGCTTCTGCCGCACCGCTCAGCAGCGGTGTGTTGTCACTGGTGCTCGCGCCGTTAGGCACCAGCACCGGCGCACCGCTGTTGTCATTACTCACCACCAGCGTGGCTGGCGTAGGCACGGTGGTATCAACGGTAAAGTCGATCGCCGTGGAAGCGGGACCCGCGTTACCTGCCGCATCGACAACGGTGGTGGTCAGACTGTGCTCGCCATCATCAAGCTGCGGTGAACTAAAGCTCCACTGCCCGTTGCTACCCACCGAAGCGCTGCCCAGGATTTCAGTGCCATCACGAATTATGATGGTGCTGCCCGCTTCTGCCGTACCGCTCAGGAACGGCGTGTTGTCATTGGTGAAGCCACCGTTGGTGATGGCAACCGGTGAAGTGCCCTCATCGTTGCTGGCGACAACATTCCCCGCGACTGCCGGTGGAGTGGCATCGATCACTACGCCAATGGTGGCAGGTGCGCTGACGTTACCCGCCGCATCACTGGCCGTAACGCTGAAGGAATGCGTACCGTCCGCCAGCGCCGTTTGCGGCGTAAAGCTCCATGTACCGCCCGCTCCCACCGTGGTGGAACCCAGCACGCCATTTTGATCGGCAATGGTAATGATACTGCCCGCCTGGCCCGAACCGCTCAGCACCGGCGTGTTGTCATTGGTGAGGCCGCCGTTCGGGATAGTGACCGGCGTGCCGATATCGTTAGTCAGCGTCAGTCCGATTGCGGCTGGCGGTGCTACGGTATCGACGGTGACGGTAATCGCGCTGCTTGCCGGGCTGGTATTCCCCGCCGCATCGCGCACCGTCACGCTCAGATTATGCGTACCGTCAGTCAGGGTGGGTGAGAAGCTCCAGTCGCCCTGCGCATTGGCGATGGCGCTGCCCAACACCGTGGTGCCATCAGAAACGATAACGATGCTGTTGGCTTCCGCCGTACCGCTCAACAGCGGTGTGCTGTCGTTGGTGGTGCCGTTGTTGGCAATCGGCACCGGCGTGCCGCCGTTGTTATTGTTGAGTTCAAGGCCCGTCGCCGCCACCGGCGCAACGGTATCCACGGTAAAGGCAATCGCGCTGGATGCGGGGCCCACGTTGCCGGCTGGATCGGTGACCGTCGCCGTCAGGCTATGGCCGCCCTCACCCAGCGTTGGCGTGGTGAAACTCCACTGGCCATTACTGCCAACAGTCGCGCTGCCCAGCACCTGCGTGCCATCTCGTACCGTGACGGTGCTGCCCGCTTCGGCGGTGCCGCTGAGCAGCGGCGTGGCATCGTTAGTGGTGCTATTGCCATCAATCGCCACCGGCGTGCTGCCGTTGTTATTACTCAGCTCCAGCGCGTCTGGTGCTGCCGGCGGTGTGGTATCAATGCTGAAGTTCAGCGCCGCCGATGGCGCGCTAACGTTACCGGCGGGATCGGTCACCGTGGTGGTCAGACTATGTGGACCCTCGCCGAGCACCGTCGAAGTGAAGCTCCAGTTGCCGCTGCTGCCTACCACCACCGAACCCAGCACGTTGCTGCCATCAGAGATAGTCACCGTGCTGCCCGCTTCGGCGCTACCGCTCAATACCGGCGTGGTGTCGTTGGTGGAACCGCCTACGGCGATGGGCACCGCGGTGCCGCCTGAATCATTACTCAGCTGCAGGCCGGTGGCTGCCGACGGCGCTTCGGTATCCACGGTAAAGGTGATGGCCGTGGACGGTGCGCTGCTGTTGCCTGCGGCATCGGTGACGGTCGCCGTCAGGCTATGCTCGCCCTGGCTCAGCGCCGGTGTGGTGAAGCTCCAGGCTCCGTCGTTTCCGACAATCACCGTGCCGAGCACGGTAGTGCCATCGCGCACGACCACGATACTGTCCGGATCCGCGTTACCACTCAGCACCGGCGTAGTGTCATTGGTCGCGCCGCCGGAAGCAATTGGCGCTGGCGTGTTGCCCTGATCGTTATTGAGTTCCACGTCAGTGGCTGCTGGCGGTGCTTCGGTATCAATGGTCACCGTCACCGCCGATGATGCCGGGCCGACGTTACCCGCCGTATCGGTCACCGTGGTGGTCAGACTATGTGCACCCGCATCCAGTGGTGTGGTTGGTGTGAAGCTCCATTTGCCATCGGTGCCAACCGTGGTGCTACCCAGCACCGCGCCATTATCACTGACCGTCACCACGCTGCCCGCTTCGGCGCTGCCGCTCAATACTGGCGTGGTGTCGTTGGTGCGGCCACCGGTATCAATCGGTACCGCTATGCCGCTGCTGTCATTGCTGAGTTGCAGATCGGTGGCGGCGGCTGGCGGTGTGGTATCCACGGTAAAGGCGATCGGTGTGGAAGCGCCGCTGCTGTTGCCAGCCGGATCGGTCACGGTGGTGGTCAGGCTGTGCGCGCCCTCACCCAGCGCGGTTGCTGGGGTGAAGCTCCAGCTGCCGTCAGTGTCCGCGGTTGCTGTGCCCAATACGGTTGTGCCATCACGCACCGTGACGGTGCTGCCCGCCTCCGCGGTGCCGCGCAGGATAGGAGTGCTGTCGTTGGTGATGCCGCCAGCAGCGATGGTCGTGCCGCCATCATTGCTCAGCTGTAGCCCGGTTGAGGTGGCCGGTGGCTGCGTATCCACCGTAAAGGCGATCGCCGTAGACGGATCGCTGACGTTGCCCGCCGGGCTAGTCACGGTGGTGGTCAGGCTATGCGCGCCTTCGCTCAGGGCTGGCGTGGTGAAGCTCCAGGTTCCACCGCTGCCCACCGTCACCGTGCCCAATACCGTGGTGCCATCCAGCACCGTGACGGTGCTACCTGCGGCTGCTGTGCCGCTGATCACCGGCGTGGTGTCGTTGGTTGCGCCGCCGGAGGTAATCGGCACTGGCGTGCCGCCATTGTCATTGTTGAGCGCCACGTCGCCTGCTGCCGGTGGCTGCGTGGTATCAATGTTGACGGTGATCGGCGTAGAGGTTGGCCCAACGTTGCCGGCCGGATCGGTGACGGTGGCGGTGAGCGTATGCTCGCCTGCCGCCAGCGGTTGGCTTGGCGTAACGCTCCAGCTGCCATCGCTGCCTACGGTGGCGCTGCCAATAATGTCTGTGCCATCACGTACCGTTACGATGCTGCCCGCTTCGGCCGTACCGCTCAGGGCTGGCGTGGTGTCATTGGTGGTGCCGCCTGCGGCAATCGGTAGCGGCGTCGCACCGTCGTTATTGCTCAGTTGCAGACCCGTAGCCGCGGCTGGCGGTGTGATATCTACCGTGACCACAATCGGCGTTGATGGCGCGCTGGTATTGCCCGCCGGACTGGTTACCGTCGCGGTTAAGCTGTGGTTACCCTCGTTCAGGGCTGGCGTTGTAAAGCTCCACTCGCCACCGCTGCCGACGGTAACGGAGCCCAGCACGGTGCCGCCATCAGAGACGGTAATAGTGCTGCCCTCCGCTGCGGTACCACTCAACACCGGCGTGGCATCATTGGTCGCCGCGCCTGAGTTAATCGGAACTGGCGTGCCGCTGGTGTCGTTGCTGAGCTGCACACCGCCGGGTGCTGGCGGCGTGGTGACATCAAGGGTAAAGGTCAGTGGCGTACTCGCCGCGCCGGTATTGCCCGCCGCATCGGTCACCGTGGTGGTCAGGCTGTGTGCGCCCGGATCCAGCGCGGGTGACGTAAAGCTCCAGTTGCCATCGTTGCCGACGGCCACCGAACCCAGCACGCTAGTGCCGTCGAGAATCGTCACGATGCTGCCCGGTTCAGCGCGCCCGCTGAGTACCGGCGTCAAATCATTGGTGGTGCCACCATCGGCTATCGGCACCAGCGTGCCGCTGCCATCATTGCTGAGCTGCAGATCGCTGGCAACGGCCGGTGCCGTGGTATCGACAATCACGATCACCACCGACGATGCTGGGCCAACGTTGCCCGCCGGATCGGTGACGGTGGTGCTGAGGTTGTGCTGTCCTTCGCTCAGTGGTTCGGTTGGCGTAAAGCTCCAGTTGCCATCGCTGCCGGTAGTCGCCGTCCCCAACTCGGTGGTGCCGTCGCTGACGGTTACGGTGCTACCTGGCTCGGCGGTGCCGCTCAGCGTTGGCGTGGTGTCATTGGTGGTGCCGCCTGCGGCAATCGGCGTGCCGTCATCGTTACTGAACTGTACATTGCCTGCCGCCGCTGGCGGTTGGGTATCGACGGTGACGGTAACCGGCGGTGACGCTGGGCCGATATTGCCCGCCGGATCGGTGACGGTTGAGGTCAGGCTGTGATTACCATCGCTTAGCGGAGGCGTGGTGTAACTCCAGTTGCCATCGTTGCCCACCGTGGTGGTACCGAGCACGGTGGTGCCATCGGAGATGGTGACCGTACCACCGGCTTCACCGGTTCCGCTCAGCGTTGGCGCATTGTCGTTAGTGCTGCTGCCGGCAGGAATCGGATCGCCTGCATCATTGGTCAGCGCCACATCCGCTGGCGCGGTTGGCACCACGGTATCAATGGTGATGTTGATGGTCGGCGTATCGGTTTCAACACCGGTTGTTGGATTGGTGGCCGTGGCGTGGAACGCGTAGTTGCCATCAGCCAACGCCGCTGGCGTGAAGTTCCACTGCCCATCGGTGCCCGCCACCACGCTGCCAATAATCGTGGTGCCGTTGTACAGGGTGATGAGATCGCCCTCGCTTGCCTGGCCACTCAAAATCGGCGTGGTGTCATTGGTGCTGGAATTGTTTGGCAGTTCCACCAGCGTGCTGCCGCTGTCGTCGCTGACAATCAGCAAGCTGTTGGTGGCCGGTACGCCAGCATCGACATTGAGTGTAAATACCGGCGAAGAGGGACTGACATTACCCGCCGCATCGGTCACCGTGGTGGTCAGGCTATGCTGGCCATTGGTCAGCGCGGCATCTGGCGTGAAGCTCCAGCTGCCGTTGCTGCCAACCGTCGCTGAGCCGAGCAGCGTGGTGCCGTCATAGACGCGCACCACCGCTCCCGCTTCGGCTGTGCCGCTCAGGGTTGGCGTGCTGTCATCGGTAATGGTGCCGGAGGTTAACGGGCCGGTGCTGCTGCCAACGTTATCCGTGACGACCAATCCGCTGGTCGCCGCTGGCGCCACGGTATCAACACTAAAGGCGATCGGTGCCGTGGCCGGGCTGACGTTGCCCGCCGCATCGGTCACCGTGGTGGTCAGGCTGTGATTGCCTTCCGCCAGCGTTGGCGTGGTGAAACTCCAGTTGCCATCGCTGCCCACCGTCACGGTTCCCAGCACGGTGGTGCCATCCAGAATCGTGACGGTACTGCCCGCTTCCGCGCTGCCGCTCAACACCGGCGTTGCATCATTGATGGCGTTGCCGGAGGTGACGGGCTGCGTAATGCTGCCGGCATCATTGGTGAGTGCTACCCCGCTCGCCGCATCCGGCACCACGGTATCAACGGTGATGTTGATGGTGCCGGAATCGGTCACGTTGCCGCTGGTATCCGTGGCCACCGCGTGGAAGGCGTAAGTGCCGTCGGCCAGAGCCGCTGGCGTGAAGCTCCACTGGCCATCCGCACCGGCGACGGTGCTGCCCAGCAGCGTGGTGCCATTGTACAACTCAACGACCGCATTGGCCGCAGCCAGCCCGCTGAGGGTTGGCGTGGTGTCCTGCGTGCTGGAACCCTCAGGCAGCACTTTCAGCGTGCTGCCGCTGTCATCGGTGATCTCCAGCGTACTGGTGGTTGGCGGCACGCCCGCATTGACGGTGAATTCAACATCGGGGGAGGCCGGGCTGACGTTGCCCGCCGCGTCGGTCAGCGTGACACTCAGCGAATGGCTACCGTTACTCAGGGTTGGCGTGGTAAAGCTCCAGCTGCCATTGGTGCCCACGGTAACGCTGCCAATCAGCGTGGTGCCGTCATAAATTTTGACGATGGCATTCGCCTCACCGTTACCGGTTAAGGTCGGGGTGTTGTCATCGGTGGTACCGCCTGCGGTGATAGGGCCGGTGGTGCTGCCGACGTTATCGCTGATCACCACATTGCTGGCAACTGTTGGCGCCTGGGTATCAACCGTGAAGGTGATTGGGCTGGAAGCCGGACCAACGTTACCCGCCGCATCGGTCACGGTAGTGGTGAGGCTGTGGTTGCCTTCGGTCAGCGTCGGCGAGGTGAAGCTCCATGTGCCATTGCTGCCGACAGTTGCCGTGCCCAGCACGGTGCTGCCATCGCGCACCGTCACTGTGCTGCCCGGTTCGGCGGTGCCGCTGAGCACCGGCGTGGTGGTATTGGTGGCGCCACCGGAAGCGATCGGTTGCAGCGTGCTGCCATCGTTATCGCTCAGCTGTATGTCGCCAGCCGCCGCTGGGGCGACGGTATCGATAGTGATGGAAATTGTCGGCGTTTGCGTCACGTTGCCGCCGGTATCAGTCACCGAGGCGTGAAGAGCATAAGAACCATCAGCCAAAGTGCCTGGAGTAAAGGTCCACTGACCATCACTGCCCGCCACCACGCTACCCAGCACGGTTGTACCGTTGTACAGCGTGATAAGCGCCCCGGCGGTGGCGAGGCCACTCAGCGTTGGCGTGTTGTCGTGGGTGCTGGCACCGTTGCTAAGCTGCACCAGCGTGCTACCGGTATCATCGGTGATTTCAAATGAGGTGGTGGCTGGCGGAATACCGGCCTGAACATTGACTTCATATGCAGGCGACGCGGGACTGACGTTACCGGCGGCATCAGTCAAGGTAACCGTTAAGCTGTGGCTACCGTTGCTCAAGGTTGGCGTGGTGAAACTCCAGCTGCCATTTGCTCCCACCACCGCCGTGCCGAGCAGGGTTTGCCCGTCATAAACGCTCACCACTGCGCCTGCTTCACCGCGCCCACTCAGGGTTGGCGTATTGTCATCGGTGGAGGAGCCGTTTGGCACATTGCCTGAGTTATTGCCGGAGTTATCACTCAGTGACAGCTCCGTAGCAGCGGCAGGCGCCTGGGTATCCACGGTAAAGGTGATGGTGGTCGGCGTGCTGGAATTACCCGCCGCATCGGTGGCAGTGATGCTTAGCGTATGGCTACCCTGGCTCAGCGCTGGGCTGGTAAAGCTCCATGCGCCATTGCTACCGACGGTAACGCTGCCTAGCACCGTATTGCCATCGCGAATGGTGATGATGCTGCCCGCTTCTGCGGTACCGCTCAGCTGTGGCGTGGTGTCATTGGTAGCACCGCCGTTGGTGATCGGCTGCGCAGTAGAGCCGCTGTTGTTCACCACGGTCAAACCCGCCACGGCATCCGGCGCTACGGTATCAACGGTGAAACCTACGGGATTTGACGCCGCGCTGGTATTGCCAGCGGCATCGGTTGCGGTCACGCTCAGGCTATGCTGGCCATCCGTCAGCGTAGGCGTGGTGAAGCTCCAGCTACCATCGGCACCTGCGGTCACTGAGCCGATCAGCGTATTGCCGTCATAGATGCGGATGATGGCACCCGCTTCTGCGGTTCCGCTTAACGTTGGCGTGTTGTCGTCGGTTATGCCACCTGCACTGATCGTGCCCTGATAGGGGCCAACGGCGTCCGTAACCACCACATCGCTCACTACGGCTGGTGGTGTGGTGTCGGGATCGGTCGGGTTAGTGGGATTGCCACCGTTATCTCCAGGTGAGGCATTTCCGCCACCGCCGCCAGAGCCAGCAAACAGCGCGCCGATACCGGCCAGCGCTGCA
Source organism: Pantoea sp. GM01 (assembly GCF_000282675.1). NCBI lineage: Bacteria > Pseudomonadati > Pseudomonadota > Gammaproteobacteria > Enterobacterales > Erwiniaceae > Pantoea > Pantoea sp. GM01. The sequence continues at coordinate 68,821 of NZ_AKIU01000051.1, forward strand.
CCACCGATACCGAAGGCGGCAATGGTGCCGTCATTGGTGGTGTTTTCCGCTAACAGACCTTCGGTGCTGTCGATAGAGACATACTGGAAACCTTCTGTACCGGGATCTTCCACCCACCACATCGCGCCGCGATCGTCCTGCAGGACCAGATCGCTATCGCCATTCGGGCTATAAAAACCATGAATAACAACCACTTCACCAGACTTTGTGGTGACAACTAAATCATTACCATTGCGTGTGAAAGACTTAATATCAGACTGATTAAGATGCAGCTTCACTACACTAGGAGCGGTTAAATTAACTTGATTTCCACTCAGCTCAGAAGCAATGGTCCCACCTTTGGGGGTTACTGAGATATTATTCATGTTATTGAGATCCCGCGCAGTTCTATAAAAATGCCCGGCATCCGCGGACACCGGCTTTTACAGTGAATAATCAGTGAGATTATTCACTTCTTCTCTGGAGCGACCTCATACAGGCTAATGATGAAATCGCGTTGAGTTTTGTTAAGCCGCCATCCTGATAACGCATTGGTTTTATTTCTTAAAATCACCACGGGAAAAATAGTTTTATTCTCAATCGGCCAGGCAGTAATTACGTGAAACGCGTGCAGCCCAGGCTTTGACATATTTTTCTTCCCCGAGGGATGAAACCAACCCAACTAACATCAGGATTACGCTATAAAATCATTGAGATAGATGCTCTGCCAGAAATAGCCCTGCATGCCATAAATTGCTTTACGCGACAGCAGGTCGACCTGTTGTTGATTTTCAACGCCCTCAACAATCACGCCGTTACATAATTCGTTGAGGTGGTCGAGCAGAATGTCAAAGGTGCGACCGTCGCCAAATTGCCAAAAAAAATCTTTGTCAATCTTGACGATTTCAAATATTCCGCTATCGAGCATGTTCAGGTTGGAATAACCCGGACCAAAGTCATCGAGCCATAAAGGGGCGGGCGTCACTTTCGCGACACCTTTTAACAGCAGCAGATCGGCGCTATTAAAGCGCGCGGTGAAGAATGCGGATATTTCCAGACGCAGCAGCGTCAGTTGAGCCAGTTTTTCTTGTATTTCATCATCTTTAAAGATGCTGGCTACGATATCTCTATCAACATTCACACTGACAATCTGATCAAACCCTTTCTGGTATAGCTGAATAAGTTTTTCGATCTGGTGGAGGAATAACTGCCATTTAATGTCAGCAGAAAGCTGACTGAAGAACCCTGCATCCCTGTTGGGGTTACGCTTATTATTGATATCTGCGTCATCGGCAAAACGCGTTAACAATTCCCTGGCAATCACCTGACCGGATAAAGCGTAAACCGGCTCCAACATGAAGATAAACTTCGGTTGATTGCTCATTTCATGGTCCTTACTGCAACTGCCTGATAGCGCTAAACTGTCAGGATTTCTCATGTAAGAAGTAAGGGAAACATTGATAAAACTTAATGCCTTAACTGAAGGTTAACGTACAACTTACACTTTGAAAAATAGATTTCAGTAAACAGTGCTGACAACTTCAATCGTTTAAACCAATCAATAACGTAAGTAAATTTCTCTAAAGTTCATAAAAAATTCGGATTATTCCTAGAAAAATTTAAGTTAGTACCAGTCTTGACAGATCATAAAACAACGAAGTATTTGAAATAAAACAAAAATAATTAAATCAATATGGGTTTATTTATATTTTTATCCTTAAATGCGAATTCATTCATTTTAAATCAATGATTCCAAAAGGTGCCAAAAAACTATAATTACAATGGTTACTATTCAACCCTTAATGTTTAAATTTTTATTATACATCCCAATCAATACATAACAGATTGGCTGTCAGATGATTGATGAATCAGTACTTACTGCAGGGTTATTATTGATAATAGCGATGCCAGCCGGCGGGCTTTCTTAGCAAAAATAAGAAGATAGAGAAAAATCTATTAATGACGTTTTTTGGGTGGGTGGTTATAAATAGGTCAAGAGTGATCATCTTCACAGATTAATTAAATAAGTGGCGATGAAAAAGAAAAAAGGCAGGAATGGTTAAAACCGGGCCTCTGGCGAAGCCCGGTTAATGAGCAGTTAATTACTCATCTTCAAGATAAGTATAACCGTACAGGCCGCTTTCAAATTCTGACAGGAACTGCGCACGCAGCTCTTCATCAATATCGGTCTGCTGTGTGACCTGATCGCGGAACAGCGTCATCAGATCGTTCGGATTCAGCTGCACATACTCCAGCATATCCGCCACGGTATCGCCCTCATCGGACAGCTGCACTTCAACGCTGCCATCCGGGAATGCAAACACATCCACCGCTTCGGTATCACCGAACAGGTTATGCATATTGCCGAGGATCTCCTGATAGGCACCGACCATAAAGAAGCCGAGCATCGGTGGATTATCGATGTCGTACTCTGGCATCGGCATGGTGGTGGCAATACCGTCGCCATCAACGTAGTGATCGATGGTGCCATCGGAGTCACAGGTGATATCCAGCAACACCGCGCGACGCTTAGGCATTTTGTTCAGCCCTTCCAGCGGCAGCACCGGGAACAGCTGATCGATACCCCACGCATCCGGCATCGACTGGAACAGCGAGAAGTTGACGTAAATCTTATCCGCCATCCGCTCCTGCAGCTCATCAATGATCGGACGGTGCGCACGGTTGCTGGGATCGAGATGCTGCTGAATATAGTGGCAGATGCTCAGATAGAGCTGCTCCGCCCAGGCGCGCTGACCGAGATCGTAAGTACCTGATGAATAACCGGTATGGATATCGAACAGATCCATCTGGCTATCGTGCAGCCATTCACGCAGCGAACGACGCACATCGGGTTCATGCATCTCTTGCCACGTATCCCACAGGCTCTGGATCGGACGCGGTGAATCGGTATCCGGTGCCACTGGCGTGCTGAATTCGTTACGTTCCACACCAATGATATTGGACACCAGCACCGTATGGTGCGCGGTTACCGCACGCCCCGATTCAGTGATCACCGTTGGGTGCTCAAGACCGTTCTCTTCACAGGCGTCGCCAATCGCCCAAATCACGTTATTCGCGTACTCGTTCAGGCCATAGTTGACCGAGCAATCGGACTGCGAACGCGTACCTTCATAGTCGACGCCCAAACCGCCGCCGACGTCGAAGCATTTGATGTTAACGCCCAGCTTCGCCAGCTCAACATAGAAGCGCGCCGACTCACGCACGCCGGTGGCGATGTCGCGGATGTTGGACATCTGTGAGCCGAGATGGAAGTGCAGCAACTGCAGGCTATCGAGACGACCGGCCTTGCGCATGATGTCGACCAGCTGCAACACCTGCGACGCTGCCAGACCAAACTTGGATTTTTCGCCACCGCTCGACTGCCACTTGCCTGAACCCTGCGAGGCCAGACGCGCACGAATACCGAGACGCGGCACCACGCTCAACCGCTCAGCTTCTTCCAGCACCAGGCGCACTTCGGTCATCTTCTCAATCACCAAATAAACTTTGTGACCGAGCTTCTCACCAATCAGCGCCAGACGAATATATTCACGGTCTTTATAGCCGTTACAGACGATCACCGAGCGGGTTTTACCGGCATGGGCCAGTACCGCCATCAGTTCCGCTTTCGAACCGGCTTCTAAGCCTAACGGCTCGCCGGAGTTGACCAGCGACTCAATCACACGCTTATGCTGGTTAACCTTGATCGGGTAAACCAGGAAGTAATCGCCTTTATAGCCGTAGGACTCACGCGCACGTTTGAAGGCGGCGTTAATCGAACGCAGACGATGCTGGAGAATCTGCGGGAAGCAGAACAGTGCAGGCAGACGCTGACCGTCGGCTTCGCGCTCTTTAACCAGTTTTGCCAGGTCAACGCGCACTTCCGGCTGATCCGGATCGGGACACACGCTGATGTGCCCCAGTTCGTTGACGTCGTAATAGTTATTTCCCCACCAGGCAATATTGTAGGTACGCAGCATTCTGCTCGCTTCCTGATCGTTCATTGCCACCTCCTGCATGGAGCGGAGTGAACCCTGTTCGCCAGCTGACGAACCCTTGATATTCTTCATGTCGTCAGACATCGCGAACCTCAATTTTCCGTTGAAATATGAAATCGTTACCGCGTTTTGTCATGGTAACGCCAGGTGAAAATTGTCCCATCCTGCTTACTGCCCCTTTAAGGTTGCATGACTCTAAGTGTAAAACACCGCACCGAAGTCGGTGAAATCAGGGCAATAGCCGGAGATTTGCACGTTCATTAGCGAGTGAAACGCAGTAATAGATGTAGGGATAATTTAACCGATGCTCGTGTCGGGATAATGAACAGAACGTCGACAGGATAAAAGAACAGATGTGGAATGGGAAAGGAGAGCCAGCGCGCCGACACAGCGCAGTGAACCAATGAGAGAGAAAGAGTGGTTCATTACTTTAATCACCTCCATCGCCGGCTAACAGCCTGCGAGAAACGGCTTGGGTGAAAGTCAGAATAAATGACATCTGACGGCGCGACGCACAGTGACGTCATCCTTTACGCTGAAACAGCAGCGGCGTTTTATACAGCCACACGGGTTAAATTGCAAAATCTTTGTCAGGTAACTGCGTGCGGTGTCAGGAAATTATTCCACTTGCGATGTTGCGGAAAATGCGGGAACGGAAAAAGCACTGGAAAAGTGCTCACTGAGTAACCTAGAATAGCCGTCCAGATGGTTTTCCATCTAAACTGATTAACATCCAGGCGGTGTCTGTCTGGCGCATTAAAACTTCTTACTGCTCGTGGCTTTGCCTGAAGGGGCGTTAAGTCGATTTCATCATTAACGCTATGCAGTCGTATTCAAACCATTGTTAAGGTAAAGAACAGAATGGCTAAACACCTTTTTACATCTGAGTCCGTATCAGAAGGACATCCTGATAAAATCGCTGACCAAATTTCCGATGCCGTGCTGGATGCCATCCTGGAACAGGATCCCAAAGCACGCGTGGCCTGCGAAACGTACGTTAAGACCGGTATGGTGCTGGTTGGCGGTGAAATCACCACCAGCGCATGGGTTGATATTGAAGAGATCACCCGTAATACCGTACGTGAAATCGGTTATGTCCATTCCGATATGGGCTTTGATGCGAACTCTTGCGCGGTACTGAGCGCGATTGGTAAGCAATCGCCAGACATCAACCAGGGCGTTGACCGTACCGATCCGCTGGAGCAAGGCGCCGGTGACCAGGGCCTGATGTTCGGTTATGCCAGCAACGAAACCGATGTGCTGATGCCAGCGCCGGTAACCTATGCGCACCGTTTGGTGCAGCGTCAGGCTGAAGTGCGTAAAAGCGGTTCACTGCCATGGCTGCGTCCGGATGCGAAAAGCCAGATCACCTTCCAGTACGATGACGGCAAAATTGTCGGTATCGATGCGGTTGTGCTGTCAACGCAGCATGCTGAAGAGGTGACCACCGCCGATCTGCGCGAAGCCGTGATGGAAGAGATCATCAAGCCGGTTCTGCCGACGGAGTGGATCAACGCCAGCACCAAATATCACATCAACCCAACCGGCCGCTTTGTTATCGGTGGTCCAATGGGTGACTGCGGTCTGACCGGTCGTAAAATCATCGTGGATACCTACGGCGGCATGGCGCGTCACGGTGGCGGCGCGTTCTCGGGCAAAGACCCTTCAAAAGTTGACCGTTCTGCCGCTTACGCTGCACGTTATGTGGCGAAGAACATCGTTGCAGCTGGCCTCGCTGACCGTTGCGAAATTCAGGTTTCCTACGCGATTGGCGTGGCTGAGCCAACCTCCATCATGGTTGAAACCTTCGGCACTGAGAAAGTCTCAACCGAGCAGCTGACGCTGCTGGTGCGCGAGTTCTTCGACCTGCGTCCATATGGCCTGATTCAGATGATGGATCTGCTGAAACCGATCTATAAAGAGACCGCAGCATACGGTCACTTTGGCCGTGAGCACTTCCCGTGGGAGCAGACCGATAAAGCGGCTCAACTGCGTGAAGCGGCGGGCTTGAAGTAATCGCGTCCTCTGCGGGCTGATGCCCTCACCTTGGCCCTCTCCCACAGGAGAGAGAAACGCTGCAAGATGTATGACTGAAATGAGCTCGCTTAGGCGGGCTTTTTTTATGCCTTTTAATCGTCAGGCGCATTTTTCTATGCCGTCTACACTTCTTACGCTGTGTTTACAACATAGTGATAACGATTACATTTTGAAATCCTTTAACAATCGGCAATTTAGAGATTTTTCAGCGTAGTTATTACTGTGAAAATGCGTTATTTTCAGCGTCGTCTGATAGCCGGTATTTAGTGCAATGTCAGAAACTTAAAGGGTGCTATACCTTACTGGTTACGTAACTATTTCGGGCGGAAAATGCTGGATTGCAGGGTTTCAGCGTGTGTAACCGATTACACTGATGTGATCGCTCTCACTTTTTTCCGCCGACAGGTTTCATAACATTGATAACAACAACGATGGATAAACTTTGGAGGCATCATGCCTGGTAATAATCACAAAAGCAGAACATCAAATAAGGTCATGACCTTGTTTGTCTGCTTTTTAGCGGCCCTGGCCGGCTTGCTGTTTGGATTGGATATCGGTGTTATCGCCGGTGCTCTGCCTTTCATCGCGAAAGATTTTAACGTCACCGCACATCAGCAGGAATGGATCGTCAGCTCGATGATGTTTGGTGCGGCGGTGGGTGCTGTGGGTAGCGGCTGGATGTCATCGCGTCTGGGCCGTAAAAAAAGCCTGATGGCCGGTGCCATTCTGTTCGTCATTGGTTCGCTGTGGTCTGCGGGTGCAACCAGCCCGGACATGCTGATCGCTGCGCGCGTGGTGCTGGGTCTGGCCGTAGGTGTCGCGTCTTATACCGCTCCGCTCTATCTCTCTGAAATCGCGCCAGAGAAGATTCGCGGCAGTATGATTTCGCTCTACCAGCTGATGATCACCATCGGTATTCTGGCCGCTTATCTCTCTGATACCGCCTTCGCCGACGCCGGCGCATGGCGCTGGATGCTGGGCATCATCACCATTCCTGCCGTGTTGCTGCTGATTGGCGTGTTCTTCCTGCCGAACAGCCCACGCTGGCTGGCCGCGAAGGGGGATTTCCGCAGTGCGGAACGCGTGTTATCGCGTCTTCGTGATACCAGCGAACAAGCAAAACGTGAACTGGATGAGATTCGTGAAAGCCTGAAGATCAAACAGTCTGGCTGGCAGCTGTTCCAGAGCAACAGTAACTTCCGCCGCGCGGTGTTCCTCGGCGTGCTGTTGCAGGTGATGCAGCAGTTCACCGGTATGAACGTCATCATGTACTACGCGCCGAAAATCTTCGAAATCGCTGGCTTTGCCAACACTACGCAGCAAATGTGGGGCACGGTGATTGTGGGTCTGGTGAACGTGCTGGCTACCTTTATCGCTATTGGTCTGGTGGATCGCTGGGGCCGTAAACCAACGCTGCTGCTGGGCTTCCTGGTGATGGCCGTTGGTATGGGCGTGTTGGGTACAATGTTGCACATCGGCATCCACTCGCCAGAAGCGCAGTACTTCGCGGTCGCGATGCTGCTGATGTTTATCATTGGTTTTGCGATGTCTGCCGGTCCGCTGATTTGGGTGCTGTGTTCAGAAATCCAGCCGCTAAAAGGCCGCGATTTTGGTATCACGGTTTCCACCGCGACCAACTGGATTGCCAACATGATTGTCGGCGCCACCTTCCTGACCATGCTGAATACGCTGGGCAACGCGCCAACCTTCTGGGTGTACGCCGGTCTGAACGTGTTCTTCATTCTGCTGACGCTGACGCTGATTCCAGAGACCAAAAACGTCTCGCTGGAACACATCGAACGCAATCTGATGTCAGGCAAAAAACTGCGCGATATCGGTCAGAAGTAATCCCGATAAGCGAATTCAAGGGCTGCCTGCTGGCGGCCCTTTTTTGTTTGATTCAACTGTCGCAACCTTTTATTCTGCCCCACATGAAAACACCGCGCCTTCCCATCGCCTTACAACAAGCCGTCATGCGCTCGCTGCGCCATTTTTTACAGCTGGCCAACGAGAAGCTGGAGCGCCGCTTTGATGAGCCCTCGCTGATCTACCAGCAGCGCGGCACGGCGGCGGGCACCGCATGGCTGGAAAAGTGGGAAATCCGTATCAATCCGGTGCTGCTGTTGGAAAATCAGCAGGCATTTGTTGATGAAGTGGTGCCGCACGAACTGGCGCATCTGCTGGTATGGAAAACCTTTGGCCGCGTGCCACCGCACGGCAAAGAGTGGAAATGGATGATGGAGAGCGTGCTCGGCGTGCCGGCGCGTCGCACCCACCAGTTTGAAATCGACTCAGTGCGCAGCAATACGTTCCCCTATCGCTGCCGCTGTCAGCAGCACCAGCTGACTGTGCGTCGCCATAACCGCGTGCTGCGCGGCGAAAGCGAGTATCGTTGCGTACACTGCAAATCTCTGCTGCAGCCCGGTGAGTTTTTAGCAACATAGTTCAGCAACATAGCTCAGCAACATAGTCTAATTTCATATCCCGTGCGTCATCATTCTGTTACCCTGCCGCCCTTTTTCAGGACCAGGTTAATTTTTGGAATATGTCTCGCAAAACGCTGCTGTTTCTTACCTTATTAGTTGCCCCGCTTAGTGCTTATAGCCTCAGTTTCACTCACTATCATCAAAACAATTTTAATCAGGCCAAAGCCTATGCGGCGCAGATCAACGCCGATGCGCCTGCGGACTTTTACTGCGGCTGCAAAATCAGCTGGCACGGCAAAAAAGGCGTGCCGGATTTATCCAGCTGCGGCTACAGCGTGCGTAAGAATGCCAATCGCGCTGAACGCATTGAGTGGGAACATGTGATGCCAGCGTGGGAATTCGGTCATCAGCGTCAGTGCTGGCAAAACGGCGGGCGCAAAAACTGCAGCAAAGACGCGGATTACCGCCGCATCGAAAGCGATTTGCATAACCTGCAGCCGGCGATTGGCGAAGTGAACGGCGATCGCAATAACTTCCAGTACAGCCAGTGGAACGGTGGCGATCAACAGTATGGCCAGTGCAGCATGAAGGTTGATTTTAAGCAGAAGCTGGCGCAGCCGCCCGAGCGCGCACGCGGTGCGATAGCACGCACCTACTTCTATATGCGCGATCAATATCAGCTGCGCCTGTCACGCCAGCAAACCCAGCTGTTTACCGCCTGGGATAAGCAATATCCGGTGACGAAGTGGGAGTGCGAGCGCGACAACCGCATCGCTAAAGTGCAGGGAAATCATAACGCTTATGTACAGCAGGCTTGCCAGCGCTAAAAGCGCTACCCTACACTAGCTTTTTTCGATTGCGCCGTGTCAGCGGACACGGCATAACGCTGGCAGGAACCGCATGCGTATACCTCGCATTTATCACCCCGAATCTCTTGAAGTAAACAGTGAAGTCTTCCTTGATGAGGACGCCGCTAACCATGTCGGGCGCGTGCTGCGCATGACCGCTGGTCAGCAAATTGAGCTGTTTGATGGCAGTAATCTGACTTTTAACGCTGAAATCACCCAGGCTGATAAAAAGCGTGTAAAAGTAAGGGTCCTTGCCAGTCAGGCTGATGACCGTGAATCGCCGCTGCATCTGCATCTTGGTCAGGTGATGTCGCGCGGCGAAAAAATGGAATTCACTATCCAGAAATCGATCGAACTTGGCGTGAATGTGATTACGCCCTTGTTTTCTGAGCGTTGCGGCGTAAAGCTGGATGCCGAGCGACTGGCGAAAAAGATTCAGCAATGGCAGAAAATCGCAATTGCCGCCTGTGAACAGTGCGGCCGCAATCGCGTGCCGGAAATTCGCGAGCCGATGACCTTACAAGCCTGGTGTGCGGAAGCCGATGAGGGTTTAAAACTCAATCTGCATCCGCGCGCCAGTCACAGCATTAACACGCTGCCGCAGCCGGTGGAGCGCGTACGTTTGCTGATTGGGCCGGAAGGCGGCTTATCCGCCGAAGAAATTGCCATGACGGCGCAGCAGGGTTTCACCGATATTTTGCTCGGACCACGCGTGTTACGCACCGAAACTACCGCGCTCACCGCCATTACGGCACTTCAGGTGAGGTTTGGCGACCTCGGTTAAGCGATACTTTTGGTTGAATACCCCTTGAGGAGAGAATAATGATCAAGCTTGGCATCGTTATGGACCCCATTTCGTCCATCAACATTAAAAAAGACACCAGCTTCGCCATGTTGCTGGAAGCACAGCGCCGTGGTTACGAAATTCATTACATGGAGATGAGCGATCTCTCCCTGCGCGGCGGCGTGAGCTATGCGCGCACCCGTCTGCTGAGCGTTGAGCAGAACTACGACAACTGGTACACGTTTGGCAGCGAGCAGCTTATCCCGCTGGCCGATCTCAACGTGGTGCTGATGCGTAAAGATCCGCCGTTCGACACCGAGTTTATCTACGCCACCTACCTGCTGGAGCGCGCTGAAGAGCAAGGCACGCTGATCGTCAACAAACCGCAAAGCCTGCGCGACTGCAACGAAAAGCTGTATACCGCCTGGTTTGCCGACCTGACGCCCGATACGCTGGTTACGCGCAACAAAGAGCAGCTACGCGCCTTCTGGCAGGAACATGGTGATGTGATTCTGAAACCGCTTGATGGCATGGGCGGCGCGTCCATCTTCCGCGTGAAGCAAGATGACCCGAACTTCGGCGTGATCACTGAAACCCTGACCAATCACGGCCAGAACTTCTGCATGGCGCAGAACTACCTGCCGGCGATTAAAGAGGGTGATAAACGCGTACTGGTGGTGGATGGCGAACCGGTGCCTTACTGCCTGGCGCGTATTCCGCAAGGCGGTGAAACGCGCGGTAACCTGGCCGCCGGTGGCCGTGGCGAAGCGCGTCCGCTGAGCGACAGCGATTGGGAAATTGCGCGTCGCGTCGGTCCAACACTCAAAGCCAAGGGGCTGATTTTTGTCGGTCTGGATATCATCGGTGATAAACTGACTGAAGTTAACGTGACCAGCCCAACCTGCGTACGTGAAATCGAGGCCGCGTTCCCGATATCAATCACCGGCATGCTGATGGATGCCATTGAGAAACGCCTGGGCTGATGCCGTCGGAGTGCAAGCTCCGTGAACACCCAAAACCGGCGCTGTCGCGGCTGCGCCGGTTATTTTTGATATACGAGTGATAATGAATTTACAGCATCATTTTTTAATTGCGATGCCGTCGCTGCAGGACCCGCTATTCAAACGCTCCGTGGTGTATATCTGCGAGCATAATGAAGATGGCGCCATGGGTTTGATCGTGAATAAACCGATGGAAAACCTGACGGTCGAAGGCATTCTTAAAAAGCTTAAAATTAGCGCATCCGAACGCGATCCAGCCATCAAACTGGATAAGCCGGTGTTTGCCGGTGGTCCGCTGGCGGAGGATCGTGGTTTTATTCTGCACTCGGCGCAGCGCATTTACTCCTCGAGCATTCGTATTTCTGACACCACGGTGATCACCACCTCGCGTGATGTGCTGGAAGCGATCGGTACTGCCTCGCAGCCAGACAATGTGCTGGTGGCGCTGGGTTATTGCGCCTGGGAGAAAGGTCAGCTTGAAGACGAGCTGCTGGAAAATGCCTGGCTTACCTCACCTGCTAATACCAATATTTTGTTCCAGACGCCTATCGCAGAGCGCTGGCGCGAAGCGGCACGCGGCTTAGGCGTGGATATACATAATATCGCCACCGATGCAGGACACGCCTGATGGCCAATGAAACCTTATTGGGCTTCGATTTTGGCACCAAAAGCATCGGCGTTGCCATTGGACAGCAGCTCACGGGTACCGCTCGTGCGCTGACGGCCTTAAAAGCGCAAGATGGCACCCCAGACTGGAACCTGATCGAAAAACTGCTGAAAGAGTGGCAGCCCGATTATGTAGTGGTCGGTTTGCCGCTGAATATGGATGGCACCGAACAAGAGCTGACGGCGCGCGCGCGTAAGTTTGCCAATCGCCTGCACGGTCGTTTTGGCGTGCGCGTTGAGCTGCAGGACGAACGCCTGAGCACCGTCGAAGCGCGTGCCGACCTGTTTGAACGCGGCGGTTTTCGTGCGCTGCAGAAGGGCCAGGTCGATTCGCAATCGGCAGTGATTATCCTCGAAGATTGGTTCGAGACGCATTAAACCCTTACCAGTTATCTCATCCAGATCTATCACATACCGTAGCGGCGCGATTTATCGCGCGTATAAATGACGGCACCATGCCCATCCATGCATTGCGCAATAAATTGCGCCGCTACGATTTGTACTCAATCCCACATCAAATCATCCCCGCCTGCTGACGCGCCTGCTCGCTCTGGGCAAAGGTTTGCATCCCGGCCTGCGCGCCGGTTTGTAACACGCCTGGCAACTGGTGCATTTTCCCTTCACGAATCAGGTTTGCCACCGCCGGCGTCGCTACCAGTACTTCAAATAACCCTACGCGTCCGCCCGCTTTTGCCGGCACTAAGCGCTGCGCCAGCACCGCTTTTAAGCTGCCCGCTAATTGGGTGCGCACCAGGTTCTTCTCCTCGGCGGGAAAGACATCCACCAGCCGATCTACCGCCTGGGTTGCGCCGCGCGTATGCAGCGTCGCCAGCACCAAATGCCCGGTTTCTGCTGCGGTAAGCGCCAGCCGGATGGTTTCGCTATCACGCAGTTCACCGAGCAGAATCACATCGGGATCTTCGCGCAGCGCGGCTTTAAGTCCATGTTGAAACGAGGCGCAGTGCGCGCCCACTTCGCGCTGCTGAATCAACGATCGCTGACTGTGATGAACAAACTCGATTGGATCTTCCAGCGTCAGGATGTGCCGCGCCTGCTGACGATTAAGGCTATCCACCATTGCCGCCAGCGTGGTGGATTTGCCGCTGCCGGTGGCGCCGGTGATCAAAATCAGCCCCTCTTCCAGCTGTAATAGCTGGCTCACCACTTCGGGCAAATGCAGGCTGCTAAGATTAGGCGCGCTGCTGGCAATCAGCCGCAGCGCCAACGATAAACCGTGCCGCTGCATAAACAAGTTGGCACGCAGTCGCACGCCGCTGGTCAGCGTAATGGCAAAATCGACATGGCCATTTTCCTCCAGCTCGGCCTGCTGCGGCGCAGTGAGCCACTGTTGCATAAAGCTTTCCAGCCAGCCGCCCTCCAGCGCGCTTTGCTGCGGAATCGGCTCCAGCACGCCTTGTCGGCGCCAGTGCGGCAAATGTCCGCTGCAAAGGTGCAGATCGGCGGCGTTATGCTTTACACTAAGGGCCACAATTTCATCCAACTCCATTTAACTTCTCCTGACTATGACTTCCATTGAGCACAACTTACAGCAAGTGCGTGAGCGCATCGCCGCTGCCGCCGCACGTTGCGGGCGCGCGCCAGAAGAAATTACGCTGCTTGCAGTGAGCAAAACCAAACCTGCGAGCGCGGTCGCAGAAGCCATTGCCGCTGGACAGCAGGCGTTCGGTGAAAATTACGTGCAGGAAGGGGTTGAAAAAGTGGCTGAGCTGGCCGCACATCCTGATTTGCAATGGCACTTTATCGGTCCGCTACAATCCAATAAGAGCCGTCTGGTGGCAGAAAATTTTGCCTGGTGCCACACCATTGATCGCGAACGCATCGCGCAGCGCCTGAACGATCAGCGCCCGGCGTCGTTGCCGCCGCTCAACGTGTTAATTCAGGTAAATATCAGTGACGAAAACAGCAAATCTGGCATCATGCTGGAGGCGCTGCCCGAGCTGGCGCAATACATCGCCGCGCTGCCACATTTGCGCCTGCGTGGGCTGATGGCCATTCCAGCGCCGGAATCAGAATACGATCGGCAACTGGCGGTCTGCCAGCAGATGGCCAGCGCGTTTCATGCCTTACAGCAGGATTATCCTGACGTCGATACGCTTTCTCTGGGAATGAGTGACGATATGGACGCGGCAATCGCCGCGGGCAGCACCATGGTGCGGATTGGCACCGCCGTTTTCGGCGCGCGGGATTATGCGCGACCTACACAACAATAATTGAGGAACCTCATGTTAACACTGACGTTTTTAGTCAAAACGCTGATCGATTTGTACGTGATGGTGCTGCTGCTACGCATCTGGATGCAGTGGTCGCGCTGTGACTTCTACAACCCGCTGGCGCAGTTTGTCGTGAAGATCACTCAGCCGATTATCAAGCCGCTGCGCCGTATCATCCCCGCGATTGGCCCAATTGATACCGCTTCGCTGCTGCTGGCGTTTGTGCTCACCACGCTGAAATATCCGATACTGCTGCTGATTCAGGTCGGCGTATTCTCGATTGATCCGACCAATCTGCTGGTTGGCCTGCTGTCGCTGGTGAAGTCCGCCGGTTATCTGGTGTTCTGGGTAATCATCATCCGCTCACTGATGAGCTGGATCAGCCAGGGTCGCGGTCCGATGGATCAGGTGTTGTTGCAGCTGACTGAGCCGCTGATGTCACCGATTCGTCGTATTCTGCCCGCGATGGGCGGCATCGATTTCTCTGCCATGATTGTCATTCTGGTGCTGTACGCGCTGAATTTCCTCGGCATGGACCTGTTCCCAGGTCTCTGGTATTTGCTGTAATTCGCTAATCTGGAACTGTTATGCAAAAAGTTGTTCTCGCTACCGGTAATCCGGGCAAAGTTCGTGAACTGGCCGATCTGTTAGCGGCCTTCGGACTCGATATCGTGGCGCAAACCGAACTCGGCGTGGAGTCAGCGGAAGAAACCGGCCTGACCTTTATCGAAAACGCCATTCTCAAAGCGCGCCATGCGGCTGACATTACCGGCTTACCGGCGATTGCTGATGATTCGGGCCTGGCGGTGGACGCATTGGGCGGCGCGCCGGGCATTTACTCCGCGCGCTATGCTGGCGTTGACGCCAGCGACCAGCAGAATCTGGAGAAGCTGCTGGTGGCGCTGGAAAATGTGCCGGAGGGCAAACGCCAGGCACAATTCCACTGCGTGCTGGTGTATGTGCGTCATGCCGCCGATCCCACGCCGCTGGTGTTTCACGGCAGCTGGACCGGTGAAATCACCCGCTCAGCCGCTGGCGAAGGCGGTTTTGGTTACGATCCCATCTTCTACGTACCTGAATTAGGTAAAACGGCGGCAGAGCTGAGTAAAGACGAAAAGCGCGCCGTCTCTCACCGTGGTAAAGCATTGACGCTGCTGCTGGAAGCGATGCGCAATGCCTGAGTTACCTCCGTTAAGCCTGTACATCCATATTCCGTGGTGTGTGCAGAAGTGCCCGTACTGTGATTTCAACTCTCACGCGTTAAAAGGCGAGGTGCCGCACATCGAGTATGTGCAGCACCTGCTGAACGATCTCGAGCAAGATTTGCCGCTCACCGCGGGGCGCGAAGTGCGCACCATCTTTATCGGCGGCGGTACCCCAAGCCTGCTGAGCAGCAATGCGATGCAGATGCTGATGGATGGCGTGCGAGCGCGTTTGCCGCTGGCTGCCGATGCGGAAATCACCATGGAAGCCAATCCGGGCACGGTGGAAGCCGATCGCTTCAGTGGTTATCAGCGCGCGGGGATTAACCGTATTTCGATTGGCGTGCAGAGTTTTAGCCCACAGAAGCTGGAGCGTCTGGGCCGCATTCACGGGCCGCAAGAAGCGGTACGCGCGGCGCAGCTGGCTGAAGGCTTAGGTTTGCGCAGCTTTAACCTCGATCTGATGCACGGCTTGCCGGATCAGTCGCTGGATGAAGCGCTGGATGATTTGCGTCAGGCGATTGCTCTTAACCCGCCGCATCTGTCGTGGTATCAGCTGACGATCGAACCGAATACCTTATTTGGCTCACGTCCACCAAAGCTGCCAGATGATGACGCGCTGTGGGATATCTTTGAGCAAGGCCATCAACTGCTGAGCGCCGCAGGTTATCAGCAATATGAAACCTCGGCCTACGCCAAGCCCGGTTATCGCTGCGAACACAACCTTAACTACTGGCGCTTTGGTGATTATCTGGGCATTGGCTGCGGCGCACACGGCAAGCTGACCCAGCCGGATGGCCGCATCGTGCGCACCGTAAAAACGCGCCATCCACGTGGCTTTATGACAGGTAATTATCTTGATAAGCAGCACGAGGTGGGCGAAAACGATAAGCCATTCGAGTTCTTTATGAACCGCTTCCGCCTGCTGGAGGCCGCTCCGCGCGCGGATTTCCGTCGCTATACCGGTATGGATGAGCAGATCATTCGCCCACAAATTGATGCCGCGCTAACCGCGGGATACGTGGTGGAAAGCGCTGAATACTGGCAGATTACTGAGAAAGGGAAGCTGTTCCTGAACTCGCTGCTGGAGCTGTTCTTAAGCGAAGATGAGTAAACAGAAGGCCGGGAAACCGGCCTTCTGCGTTGTTAGCCTTTAACGCCCTGCATCAACCCTTTGCGCTGCTCTTCCAGCACGGTGACGCGGTTACACACTTCGTGGCCGAAATTCTGGAAATCCTGCTCCTGCTTGTTCCATTCCGCCTGCACCGACTGCTGTAAGCCGCCAAGGTTGCCCATAATGGCCTGCAGCGGATTGCTGCCGCTCGCGGCCTGGCTGCTGCCCATTTCGTTGAGGCTATCCTGCATGATGCCGCCCAATGTGCTCTGCACCAGCTTCTCGCCTTCAGCGCGCACCTGATCGATGGCCTGATGATGGAAGGTTAATCCATCCGGGCGATGCTCAATAATCCGGTTCATTTGCTGCTTGAGCTGGCCGTCCAGCTTGGTCAGACGATTACGCACATTGCTGTTAGCGCCGAGCTTTTCGACGATCACTTTATCCAGCGCCACGCGGCTGCGTTCAAGACGCGAAGTCGCACCGCTATCGATCCATGGCAAGTCGCGACGCAGCGCGGTTTGATAATTGATGGCTTTCTGGCGCGCGGCGTTATCCACGTTGACCTTCTGGCCATTAAACTGCACATCGCCCTGCGGAGTGATTTCGAGGTTGCCGTTGCTGCCCACCACCTGCACGCTCTGCGGTTTAATGATCACATCATCCTGTGGCTTGACGCTGCACTCGTATGCAGCCTGAGCCTGAGTTGCCGCCAGCAGCAGCGCGGCAATAAGTGCCTTACGAACCATGAAATCTCCTGAGCAATAAAAAGGTCGCCATAAAGGTACAAACCGGGCTGATGGGTAACAGTTTGCTCGCTGTAGTCAAAATGTGCTTGCTGTCCCCCATCCCGGCCTTCCCCCGCAAGCGGGGGAAGGAGACGCTGCCACATGCCAATTTAATACTCACATATGGCACATCTTCCTCCCCCGCGAGCGGGGGAGGACCGAGGAGGGGGACAGCCAGCACGGTACGAGGTGGGGAAAAGCCAGCACGTTTTTAACTCGCATTAACCACTAAAGATTAGTCCCACCAAACGTCGAAGAGTTCAGTAACTTGAATATCAGTGAGGTTATAGGCTTCCAGCCACTTACGCACCAACTCGCGGTGCTCATCGGTGCACTTGCCGGTTTCCTGCAGGCAAACCAGACCTTCCCACACCAGATAGCCGCTGCCATCGTAGGCCAAACCATTCGGCGCGATCACTTCATTAATGAACTGATCAACAGTCGCATCAATTTGCTGCTCGGTGGTGCCTTCGGCAAAACGCCAGGCCACGGAGAAACCTAATTCCTGAAACTCATCAATATGCAGTTTTTTACGCAAACGACGGCTACGCTGTACGGCCATTATTTCACCCTCTCAAACATCAGATCCCATACGCCATGGCCTAGTCGCTGCCCGCGCTGCTCAAACTTGGTTAACGGACGCGTTTCGGGACGCGGCACGTAATCATTACTCTCCGACTGATTTTTATATCCGTCGATGCTGCTCATCACTTCTAACATGTGTTCGGCGTAGGCTTCCCAGTCGGTTGCCATGTGGAACACGCCGCCCAGCTTCAACTTGCGCATCACCAGTTCAGCAAACGGCACCTGTACGATACGACGTTTGTTATGGCGCGCTTTGTGCCACGGATCCGGGAAGAACAGCTGCACCATACGCAGCGAGTTGTCCGGAATCATCTTCTGCAGTACTTCCACCGCGTCGTGACACATCACGCGCAGGTTCTCTACGCCCGCTTCCTTCGCCGATGCCAGACAAGCGCCGACGCCCGGTGCATGAACTTCCAGGCCGAGGAAGTTCTGGTGCGGATTGTTCTGCGCCATGGTCACCAGCGAGGCGCCCATGCCAAAGCCAATTTCCAGCACGACCGGCGCGTCACGGCCAAACAGCGTCACCAGATCCAGCGGTTCCGGCTGGAACTCAACGCCCATCTCCGGCCATAAATTATCGAGCGCGAGCTGTTGTCCTTTCGTTAAGCGCCCCTGGCGGCGCACAAAACTGCGGATACGGCGTAATGGCCGCCCGTTCTCATCAAATTCAGGGGTGATGACGTCATTAATCATGTTGAAGCCTGCTGGTTAGCCTGTTCTGGGAAACGGGCATTATGCAAAGTTAGAAAGCAGAAGCAAGCCTTTGCAATGTTCCGGTTTACACCCTGATGTCTCTGTGCTGGAATTCCTGCCTGATTGTAGAGTAAACACGGAAAATTTCCTTCTTATGATGCAAGCGCCGATGTTCGCGCAACAAGTGCTGGATTGGTATCAGCGCTTCGGTCGCAAAACCCTGCCGTGGCAGCAGGAGAAGACGCCATACAAAGTGTGGCTCTCTGAAGTGATGCTGCAGCAAACGCAAGTTGCTACCGTCATTCCCTATTTTGAACGCTTTATGGCGCGCTTCCCCACGGTGGCCGATCTAGCCGCCGCGCCGCTGGATGAAGTGCTGCATCTGTGGACCGGCCTCGGTTATTACGCGCGTGCGCGCAATCTGCATAAAGCGGCTAAGCAGGTGGTTGAGCAACACGGCGGCGAATTCCCGCGTAACTTTGATGATGTGGCAGCATTGCCAGGGATTGGTCGATCGACGGCGGGCGCGGTGCTATCGCTGTCGCTGGGTCTGCATTTCCCGATTCTGGATGGCAACGTTAAACGCGTGCTGGCGCGCTGCTACGCGGTCGGCGGCTGGCCGGGCAAAAAAGACGTTGAGAAACGTTTGTGGCAGATTAGCGAAGAGGTCACGCCAGCCGCAGGCGTTAGCCAGTTTAATCAGGCGATGATGGACCTTGGCGCGTTAGTATGTACTCGCTCACGTCCTAAGTGTGAAATCTGCCCACTTAACAACGGCTGCGTCGCTTATGCCAACAGCAGCTGGGCTGACTATCCCGGCAAGAAACCGAAGCAGACTTTGCCGGAACGTAGCGGCTGGATGCTGATGATGCAGGATGGCGATGATGTGTGGTTAGAGCAGCGTCCGCCAGTAGGTTTATGGGGCGGACTGTTCTGCTTCCCACAGTTTACTAGTGAGCAAGCGCTAACTGACTGGCTAAGCGAACGGGGCATTCACACCCAACCGCAGCAGCTCACGGCGTTTCGTCATACCTTTAGCCATTTCCATTTAGACATTGTGCCTATGTGGCTAGCGTGGCCTTCCTCCGGGTCGCTGATGGATGAAGCGAGCGGTCTCTGGTATAACTTAGCGCAACCACCGTCAGTGGGTTTGGCGGCGCCGGTTGAGCGCTTATTGCATGAATTGCGCCATCCCCAGCAACTGTCACTGCATAAGCATGTGACCGAAGAGGAAGAGTAATGAGCCGCACCATTTTTTGTACTTATCTGCAACGCGATGCTGAAGGCCAGGACTTTCAGCTCTACCCTGGCGAACTGGGTAAGCGCATCTTCAATGAGATCTCCAAAGAAGCCTGGCAACAGTGGATGTCCAAGCAGACCATGCTGATCAATGAGAAGAAATTGAGCATGATGAACCCGGAAGATCGCAAAGTGCTGGAAAAGGAGATGATTAATTTCCTGTTTGAAGGCAAAGATGTGCACATTGAAGGTTACACCCCGCCAGAAAAATAACCGTTCAGGGCTTCCCTTTGAGGCCCTCTTTTTCGAGTCAGGCACGTATTTACAATGAACAAAAAACTGATAGCCCTGCTGGTGATAGCACCCCTTTTGGTTTCCTGCTCCGGACAAAAAAAATCGCCGTTTCATGAAGAGTGGGTTAAGGACACCAACGGATTTGATATTTTGATGGGCCAGTTCGCCCATAACATTGAAAATATTTGGGGAATCAATGAGGTTCTGATCGCTGGACCGAAAGATTACGTCAAATATAGCGACGGATATTACACCCGCAGTCACATCAACTTTGACAGCGGTAGCATCACTATTGAGACCATTTCCGGCACCGATCCGATGGCCAGCCTGCGCCAGGCGATCATCACTACGCTGTTGATTGGCGAAGATCCGGGCAATGTCGATCTCTACTCTGATGCCAACGATATTCAGATCAGTAAAGAGCCGCTGCTCTACGGCCAGGTGCTGGACAATACCGGTCAGCCGATTCGCTGGCAGGGCCGCGCCGGCAGCTTTGCTGATTATCTGATTCAGAACAAACTGCAGAAACGCACCTCCGGATTGCACGTCATCTGGTCGGTGACCATTCCGATGGTGCCGAACCACCTCGATAAGCGTGCCCACAAATATCTGCCGATGGTGCGTAAAGCCGCTGAGCAATATAACGTGGATGCGTCACTGATTCTGGCGATTATGCAGATTGAATCGAGCTTCAACCCCTATGCGGTGAGCCATGCCGATGCGCTGGGACTGATGCAGGTCGTGCAGCATACCGCCGGTGTTGATGTGTTCCGTATGAAGGGCAAAGGCGGCAAGCCGAGCCGTAGCTATCTGCTCGATCCTGAGAATAATATTGATGCGGGTACCGCATATTTGTCGCTGCTACAGAGAAGCTATTTGGGTGGCATTCAGGATCCGGTTTCGCGGCGTTATGCGGTGATTACGGCCTATAACGGCGGTGCTGGCAGCGTACTGCGCGTGTTCTCCAGCGATAAAGATCGTGCGTTCTCGTCGATTAACGGTATGTCGCCAGCGGAGGTGTATCAGACGCTGACCACCAACCACCCTTCGGCAGAATCGCGTCGTTATTTGTATAAGGTGAGCCAGGCGCAGCGCAGCTATCGTCGGTTCTAGGACGGTGCGGCTTGGCCCTCATCCCAACCTTCTCCCGCTCGCGGGAGAAGGAGCCGATCAGCACATGCTTAACAATGCTCACCACCTAAACATTCCCTCTCCCGCGTGCGGGAGAGGGTTAGGGTGAGGGAAATCAGCTCACCATCATATTCGCCACCAGATGCTTACGCCCGCTCTCATCTTCCTCGGTGTAAACCCCTTGCAGCTCTGGCGAGAAGCCCGGCAGTAGATTGATGCCCTCTTCCAGCGCGAGGAAATAGCGCTGCACCGCGCCGCCCCACACTTCGCCCGGCACCACACACAATACGCCCGGCGGATACGGCAACGCGCCCTCGGCCGCGATGCGCCCTTCGGCTTTGGCAATCGCCACCAGCTCCACTTCACCACGAATATAGGCCTGATGCGCATCCTGCGGATTGACGTGCACCGGTGGGAAGCAGGCAGCGCGGAACATCGCTTTCTGCAAATCCTTCACCTCGAAGCTGACATACAAATCGTGCATTTCCTGGCACAAACGACGCAGCGTGTAGCCTTTATAGCGCTCGATATTCTTGCGATAAACGCTTGGCAGCACTTCCGCCAACAGCGCATCCTCTTTCACGTGCTGCTCAAACTGTTCCAGCATCGCCACCAGATGCGCCATTTTCTCCGGCGTTTCCGCTGGCGTCAGCAGGAACAGAATCGAATTAAGATCGCACTTCTCCGGCACGATGCCGTTTTCGCGCAGATAGTTGGCGAGAATCGTCGCCGGAATACCGAAGCGGGTGTATTCACCGCTGGCAGCATCAATGCCCGGCGTAGTCAGCAGCAGCTTGCAGGGATCGACCAGATACTGTTGCTGGGCATAACCTTCAAAGCCGTGCCATTTCGCCCCGGGTTCAAGGCTAAAGTAGGCAGGATCGGCGGCAATGGCCTCCGTTTCGGCCGATTGCCACAGCTTACCGTGCACTTTTTCCGGCAGGAACGGTTGGATCATTTCACAGCGTTCCAGAATCGCTTTGCGCGCATCGATACCGATGGTGACGCAGTCGTGCCACATGCTACGTCCGGCCTCACCTTTGTGCATACGCGCGTTAATATCCAGCGCGGCAAACAGCGGATAGAACGGGCTGGTTGAGGCGTGCAACATAAAGGCGTTGTTCAGGCGTTTATGCGGACAGAAACGCTTTTGCCCACGGATGTGATTGTCTTTCTTATGAATTTGCGAGGTCTGCGAGAAACCGGCCAGCTGTTTGTGCACCGACTGCGTAACAAAAATACCGGGATCGTTCTCGTTCAGCTCCAGCGTCAGCGGCGAGCAGCCAGCCATCAGCGGGATAAACTGCTCATAACCCACCCACGCCGAATCAAACAGGATGTAATCACACAGATGACCGATGCGATCGACCACCTGACGCGCGTTATATACCGTGCCGTCGTAGGTGCCGAGCTGAATGATCGCCAGACGGAAAGGACGCTGATCCTTCGCGCGGTGTGGCGCGACTTTCTCAATCTGCTCACGCAGATAGGCATCGTCAAAGCAGTGCGCATCAATGCCGCCGATAAAGCCAAACGGATTACGCGCCGCTTCCAGATACACCGGCGTCGCGCCCGCCTGAATCAGCGCACCGTGGTGATTGGATTTATGGTTATTGCGGTCAAACAGCACCAGATCGCCGCGCGTTAGCAGCGCATTGGTCACCACTTTATTGGCGCTTGAGGTGCCGTTAAGCACGAAGTAGGTTTTGTCGGCGTTAAACACTTTGGCGGCAAACTTCTGTGCATCTTTGGCTGAACCTTCGTGGATCAGCAGATCGCCAAGCTTAACGTCGGCGTTGCACATATCGGAACGGAAGACGTTCTCGCCGTAGAACTCATAGAACTGACGTCCTGCCGGATGTTTACGGAAGAACGCGCCGCCCTGATGTCCCGGACAGGCAAAGGTGCTGTTCTGCATATCGACATAGCGCGTTAGCGTGTCGAAGAACGGCGGCAGTAACTCGGATTCGTACGCCTGCGCAGCGTCCTCCAGCGCGGCCCACTCTTCAGGCGCGCCATTAATTTCCCCGCTCACGCCCGGCAATTTCAGCACCTCTTCATCGAACGCATGAGCGACAAACACCGGCAGATTGAAGCCGGTTTGGCGCAACAGTGTCAAAACGCCGCTGCGGGTGTCCGACAGGGAGATAACCACCGCTGCCACATCGGTAAAATCAGTATTGTCCAGCGTCACCACGTCGCGCGCGGTGTTCAGGCTGAGGTTTGGCGCTACAGCAACGCTGGCAGCAATTTTCAATGGGTTCATAACACAAATCCCTGAGAGAGGATGAGTGGGTGCCGATGGCACAGCAATGAGGAGGTTTCCTCGGCGAAAGTCATAAGGGAGTTGATCACTGACTGGGGCGCAATCATGTCATCTTTTTTTTGCAGGAACAACCGCGCCCTCACCCTAACCCTCTCCCGCAAGCGGGCGAGGGAACCGATCCAGCAGATTTCGAATTTGGTACTCAATATTTAGCCACCGCACGGACGGCCCCCTCGCCCGTTTACGGGAGAGGGCTGGGGTGAGGGAAAAAAAGGAGTACTATTACCCTACTTTCCTCAACCAGCCGGAGGCTGCATGTTTAAGGCATTGGTCATTGAAAATGATGAACAGGGCTATCGCACCACCCTGCAAGATCTGTCAGAAAAACAACTGCCCGATCAGGATGTCACCCTCGAAGTAAGCTACTCCACACTCAACTACAAAGACGCCCTCGCCATCTGCAACAAAGGCCCGATTGTGCGCCAATTCCCGATGGTGCCGGGCATCGATTTTGTCGGTCGTGTCATCAATAGCCGTCATGCCGAATGGCAGCAGGACGATGTCGCACTGCTCACCGGCTGGGGCGTGGGTGAAAAACATTGGGGCGGACTGGCGCAAAAAGCCAGCGTCTCGGGCGACTGGCTGGTGAAAGTGCCCTCTGCGCTGAGTCCGCTGCAAACCATGGCGATTGGCACTGCAGGCTTTACCGCCATGCTGTGCGTGCTGGCGCTGGAAAAACAGGGCATCACGCCACAGCACGGTCCGGTGTTAGTTACCGGCGCGAGCGGCGGCGTGGGCAGCTTTGCCGTCAGCCTGCTGGCACGCCTCGGCTTCGAAGTGGTGGCCTCCAGCGGGCGCGCCAGCGACAGCGACTACCTGCGCAACACGCTTGGCGCCGCGTCGATTATCGATCGCGCAGAACTGAGCGAGCCCGGCAAACCGCTGGCCAAAGAGCGTTGGGCCGCAGCGATTGATAGCGTCGGCAGCCACACGCTGGCCAATGTATTAGCGGGCATCAAGCGCGATGGCGTGGTAGCGGCCTGCGGCATGGCGCAAGGGTTGGATCTGCCAACCAGCGTCGCGCCGTTCATTCTGCGCGGCGTGGTGCTGGCCGGTGTGGATAGCGTGATGTGCGCGAAACCGCTGCGTCAGCAGGCGTGGCAACGTCTGGCGGAGCTGGTGGATGGCGAGCTGCTGCAGCAGTTAACCAAAGTGATTCCGCTGGCGGAAGCGCGTGAAGGTGCCGAGCATCTGCTGGCGGGGAAAGTGCGTGGACGCTTGATCGTCGATTGCCGCGGTTAGCCGCGCCCCCGCCTATGCCGTTGTAGGGTCGCCATTCATGGCGACCAGGTGCGCATGAATGCGCACCCTACGACAGATCATATCAGGCGCGCAGTTGAATCTGCGGCCTGCCCTTTTCATCCTTTATCATCACGTCCAGCTCCGCCTGATACCAGCGCGTTAGCGTGCGCTCGGTCATCACCTCCTGCGGTGCACCTTCCGCCACCAGCTTGCCCTGATGCAGCAGCAACACACGATCCGACCACAGCGACGCGAGATTCAGATCGTGCAGCACGGTGCAGACGCTGAAGCGCCCGTTGCGCGTTAAGCGGTGCAGTAAACGCAAACTGTGCTGCTGCCAGAACAGATCGAGTGCCGACGTCGGTTCGTCGAGAAACAGCCAGCCGCGCGGCCCATCGTCGTGCCACAGCTGCGCCAGCACGCGCGCCAGCTGCACGCGCTGCTGCTCCCCGCCGGAGAGCGAGCGATAATCGCGCCTGGCCAGTTCAAGGCTGCCGGTGATGTGCATCACCTCTTCGATAACCGCTTTTGATTGACTGCTCGGCCAGGGCGCACGTCCCATCGCCACCACCTCGGCGGCCGGTAACGGAAAGGTGACGCTGTTTTGCTGACGCATCACCGCGCGGCGCTGCGCCAGCGGCTCACGCGGCCAGTCGTTTAAAGGGCGATCGCCGAGCCAGCATTCGCCGGCTTGCGGCGTAAGAAAGCCGGTTAGCAGACGCAGCAGGGTAGATTTTCCGGCGCCGTTCGGACCAATCAGCGCGACCATTTCACCCGGCTGTAAGCTAAGCGAAACGTCATCAATTAACGCGCGCGAGCCGTGGCTAAAACGCAGGCCGCGCGCCTGCAGGCAATCACTCATTCATCCCCCTTGGGCTCACGCAGAATCAGCCAGAGAAACCACGGGCCACCGAGCAGGCTGGTTAACAACCCCACTGGCATCTCCGCCGGCACCACCACCGTGCGCGCCAGCGTATCCGCCAGCAGCAGCAAAATTGCGCCCGCCAGCGCCGAGCCCGGCAGCATCCAGCGATGATCGCTGCCGAGGCAGAAACGCATCAGATGCGGTACCACTAAGCCGACAAAGCCAATAATGCCGCTCACCGCCACGGCGGTGCCAACCAACAAGGCGCTCAGCACCAGCAGCTGGCGCTGGGTACGCTTTACGTCGATGCCCATGTAATGTGCGTCTTCCTCACCGAGCTGCAGCAAGTTAAGGCGACGCGCGCGCAGCTGAATGGCGATCAGCGCGGGCAGAATCAGCAGCGCGCACACGGTCAGGCTTGGCCATTGCGCCGCACTCAAACTGCCCATGCCCCATAGCGCCAGCTGACGCAGCTGTTGATCGTTACTCAGCCAGGACAGCACGCCGACCGCCGCGCCGCACAAGGCATTAATCGCAATGCCAACCAGCAGCAAGCGTGACAAATTGCCCAGCGCCAGGCGGCTGAAGCTGAAGATCAGCAAGGTGACGACCAGGCTGCCGCCAAAGGCAGCGAGGGTCGGCAACCATAACGCCAGCAGCGGCGGTAAGCTCAGTGGAATCACAATCGAAATCGCCACCGCCAATCCAGCACCGCTGCTGATGCCGAGCAAACCGGGATCGGCCAGCGGGTTACGAAACAATCCCTGCATCACCGCGCCGGAGACCGCCAACGCCATGCCGAGCAGCACCGCCAGCAGCACGCGCGGCAGGCGGATGTTGATCCAGATTTGCCACGCCATATCGCTCAGCGGGGCGCGCCACAAGGTGCGCATCGAAAGCGGCATCGCACCGAAGTTGGCGGCCATCAGCATACATATCACCATGCTGATGCCCATCACACACAGCCAGCGCAGCAGGGATGCATTCGTCATGTTTTTTCCCCTAAATAATTCAAGATGCAGGAAGGCAGCAAGTGTTCGAATCCCCAGGAGCTTACAAAAGTAAGTGACTGGGGTGAGAACACGCCGCTAACGCGCCTGCGGCTTGAAGTGTGACGGGGAAGCTGCTTCGGCGGCTCGACGCAGCTTTAGAATTGTTCCAGGCGTATCGAGACCAAAGCTCAGCAGCGCCATCTCATCCACCACTAGCAAGGCGCGATGCTGACCGGCTGGCGTCAGCGCCAATCCTGGCAACGACCACACTTTATCTTCGCCACCCAGCGTGCGCAGGCCATCTTCGCCCACCACAATCAAATCCGGCGCCGCCGCGACCACGCCTTCCTGCGACAGCTGTTGATAGTGCGGCACCGCCGCCATGGCGTTGATCAGCCCGGCGCTGCGAATGGCACCGTCCGCGCCAGTTTGCGCGCCAGCCGCCTGGGTGCGCATGCCGCCATGCGCCATGATGAACAGCACTTTAATCGGCAACGGTTTTTGTGGGATCTGCGCGCGCTGCTTGTTCACTTTTTTGATCAGCGCGTTGGCGGCCTCTTCACGATGCAGCGCCTTGCCGATAGTGGCGATTTTTTCCGCGATAGCATCGAGGCTGTTTTTGCCGGTGACATCCACCACCTTCACGCCAGCTTGTGCCACCTGCTGCAGCACCAGCGACGGTTTGGCCAGCTCGCTGCTCAGCACCAGCGTCGGCTTCAGCGCCAGAATCCCTTCGGCGTTCAGCTGCCGCATATAACCCACATCCGGCAGTTTGTTGGCCTGCGCCGGATGCTGGCTGGTGCTGTCGCGCGCCACCAAATCCTGCTGCGCATCCAGCGCATAAATAATTTGCGTGACGTCGCCGCCAATTGAAATGACACGCTCCGCCGCGAAGGTTGGCAGCGCCAGCGCGCTGAGCAGCAACAAAAGTTGTCTCATGCTGACGCTCCTGCCGCTGTCAGTGAGGTCACCTGCTCGCGCCAGCGTGCCTGCTCCGGCGTGCCTTCGCTGCGCTGGCCGTACAGCTGGGCGATCTGCGTGCCGTCGGCGGCAAACAGCTCGAGGCTGGTGACGAAGCCGTCACCGCTCGGTTTGCGCGTCACCCAGCTTTCACTGATGCGATCCGCCATCAAATGCAGCGTGAAGGTGGGATTGAAGATGTTGATCCAGTTATCCATCGGCATCAGCTTGTGCACCGCGCCGGTGAAGATCTGCGTGCAGCCGCGGTTACCGATGAAAATCATGATTTCATTGCCATCCTGCTGCGCCAGATTCAGCAGCTGCGCCAGTGAATCATTACTCACCTGACGTGCCAGATCGTCTGCCACCGCGCGAAACGCCTGCGGGCGCGCAAGGTTATGGCGCTTGAGCAGACCAAAGAACTGATGCACATCCGTCATCGCGCGCCATTCGGCTTCCACTTTGCTGGCGTCAATTGCACTGCTGTATTGCGGCGGGCTGGCAGGCTGTGGATCTAATGCCGCTGCACTCTCCACCACAAACTCGGCAAGCAGCGCATCCCAGGCGGCGATATCGGTGTTGTCGGTGGCGTAAATTTTCAGTACTGCATCAGCGTGGCGATCAAAAATCTGGATGCTTTGGCGTTCGCCGTGCGCGGTCTGCTCACGCAGAAAGAACGCGCTGTGCCACTGATTGGGAAACAGGCGCTGATCGAGCGCGCGCGGATTAAGAATCAGCCCGGCATGCTCGCCGAGGTGCAGGTTTTCATATTTGCCGACCTGCTCGTGTACCGCATACTCATTGCGCGTGATGCTTTTGGTTTCGCCGACGGCGGCCAGTGCTGCCAGCAGCGCGGGGAAATCGGCTTTTAACGCCCTGGCATCCTGACCAACGCGCGCTTCGCACAGCTGTGCTTCGCCAATGCCCATCAGCGCGGCGAGATCGCGCGCGTACTTTTTCGGATGTTCGCCTTTCAGTGCCAGATAGTGATCGTAACGTGGGTTCATTGCGCTTGCTCCATGAAAAGGCCCTGCGCTGCCGCAGGGCGAAAAGAGGTTAGAAATCGACGTTAACACCTAACTGGAAGGTGCGGCCTGGCATCACCGCCAGATTAATGTCGTTGCGTTCCTGGTCATTGCTGCTGGTCAGCGTGCGGCTGCTGGTGTAATCCCAGTATTTGCGGTCGGTAATGTTGTAGATGCCGCCGCTCAGCTTGACGTTTTTCGTCGCCTGCCAGTAAGCCGTCGCATCAACCATGCCATAACCCGGGACACGCATATATTCCGTGGTGGAATCGGTGATCGGCGTGCCAGCATTGGTATAGCTTTCGCGGTTGGTGGCCGTCGCCTGCTTACCTTTCACGAAGGTGGCGGTCAGCGCTGCGCCGTAGCCGCGCGCTTTGTCATCCCACGCCAGGCCGACAATCGCCTTCAGCGGTGCGACGCTATCGAGATCGATGTATTTGTCACCGGAGTAGCTGGACTTGGATTTTCCTTCGTTATAACCCAGCGCGAAGGTGCTGCTCAGGCCATCCACCTGCGAGAACCATGTGCCGTAATTCACTTTGGTGGAGATCTCAGCACCATAAATGTAGGCCTTATCGCGGTTTTCAGCCTGATAGCTGGTGTAGATGTTGCTCGGTACGTTGACGAACCTCTCCGGATTGGTGGCGCGACGATAGCGGGTATAAGCGATGAAGTTTTTATACTGGTTGTAGAACACCGACGTGTTAACCGTTACGCCTTCGGTGGCCTGACCTTTCAGGCCCCACTCGAAGTTGTTGCTGGTTTCGGTTTTCAGATCGGTATTACCAATCAGCGCATACTGCGCGCTACCGGCATAGCTCGAACCCAGGTTCCATGAACCGTACAGCTGGCTGGTGGTAGGGAACTGCACGCCGCGTTTGTATTGCAGATAGGTGGTCAGCGCGGGCGTCAAATCGTACTGGAAGGTCAGCGATGGCAGCACCTGAGTATCAGAGTTGGTTTTGCCGTACAGCGCATCAACCTGCTCTTCGGTCAACACCGCGCTGCCATTGGTAAGATCGCCCAGATCCTTCGGCTTAGTGCTCTGATACATCACGCGTACGCCGGGAATGATCGCGAAGTTGTGGCTATCAAGATCGAAGTTGATCTTATCCTGCAGATAACCGGCTACGGCAAACGTGCGGCTGTCTGACTGCGGTTGGGTAATGGCGCTGAAGGTGCTCGGCGTCGGCGCCTGACGGAACGGGCGCTCGCTGTTATCCAGACGCGTGTTAATCCCGGCGCTCAGCTCATGGCGCCCCAGCGTTTTGGTGCCACGCGTGTCGAAACCGTAGGTATCAACGTTGAAATCAGAATAAACAAAGCCGTACTGGCTGGCGCTGGTCGGCAGCCAGGTATTGTCATGCGCCTGGGTTTGCTGCCAGTACAGGCGCGTGGTCAGCGTGTCGATGAAATCGTTGTACGGCGTCCACTCATCCGCCAGATTGATGCCCCAGCGGCGCGTATCACTTTGCTGCTGCGCGGTGCCCCACACGGTGTTGCCGCTGGTGTCCCAGGTATCGTAGTGGCTGTGATTGGTTTTGTGGTAGTAATCGAAGGTGGCACTCAGCTTGTGCTGATCGTTCGGCTGCCAGATGCCCGACGTCATAAAGGCATCGGAGTGCCAGTTGGCCGGATAAGCCTCTTTGACGCCGCTGTTGTTCTCGGTTTCCTGACCATCACGACGGCTGTAAACAAACAGGCCGCGCAGCTCATCATCGCCTGCGGCAGCGGTGATACCGTTGTGCCAGCTTCGGTTCGATGAGTCGTAACCGCTCTGATAGCCAAAGTAGGTATTTTTATCGCTGCTGAGGTAATCATCGGCGGTTTTGTTGTGGAACGAGACGTTGCCGCCGATCGACGTATTCGGCTGATCCACCGCAGTAGCGCCCTTCTCAATGTCGACGCTGCCGAACATATAAGGGTCGATGTAATCGCGGCCGATACCAAAGGTATTATTGCCGGTGCGGCTGACGTAAGGACGTCCGGTGGCATCCGGAATCGGAATGCCGTCGATATCCATGCCGACGCGGTTACTCTCCAGGCCACGAATGTTGTAACCGGTGTAACCCGCGCGGTCGAAGCCACTTTTACCGGCAGATGAACCACCGCTGGAGCCGGTCGCGCTGATCAGCGGTTCATACCGCATGATCGAACCGAAATCATTGGCGCCACGTTTTTGCAGCTCTTGCGCGGTGATGGTGGTTTTATTGCCGGCCTGCTGCTTCGGCGCGGTGACGGTGAGTACCGGCTCATTGCTGGCGTTATCGCTGGCGGCAAAGCTGCAAGCGGCATGAATAGCCGAAGATAAGATGGCAACTTTGAAAAGACGCTGCTGGTTTAATCCCTGAAAAAGTGAAGACATGCGCGAAATACCTGGTTAATTGTTAGTATTCGCTCACTTGCTTGCTACCAGAAAGTACGGACTTTGAAGCAAAGACCGTAAAAAGTTGCGGACTTATTTTATGTAATAAATGATTGCGACAGAAATGTAATGCAAGTGGTAATCATTATCAATAGCATTTACATTAAGATGTATCTTAGAGCGCACAATTTGTTAACTTGTTTATTATCAATAATTAAGCAGAGACACCTATGACTCAGAAACCTGCCATTACCATTCACTACTGTACTCAATGCAACTGGCTGCTACGTTCTGCGTGGATGGCGCAGGAGTTACTGCATACCTTTGCCGAGGATTTGAGTGCGGTAACGCTTAAGCCAGGCACCGGCGGCGTGTTTGAGATTCAGATTGATGGGCTGGTGATTTGGGAGCGTAAGCAGGAAGGCGGATTCCCGGATGCGGCCGCGTTGAAGCAGCGCGTGCGCGATGTTTGCTGGCCGGATCGCGCATTGGGGCATGTGGACAAGAAGAAGAGCTGATCTGCTCTCCGTACGGTTATCGGAACGGTCGCCATAAATGGCGACCCTGCGGGTGGAACTGGCAACCACCTAACTCCTGGCGATTTTCTCCGCCGCTTCGTGCAGCGCGTTAATCACAATCTCCAGCGCCTCTGGCGAAATATCTTCCTGCGCCAGACGATGATTCAAGGTGTGCTTGATCAAATGAATCGCCTGCTCAACCTGCGGAATGCTGCGGTTATTCACCAGAATCGCCAGCGAAGTTAAGCGCTCGATAATCGCCTCCACATTGTCACGATTATCCGCCAGCAGCGCCGCGCCGCTGTCATTCAGCGCATAGGCTTTACGTGACGCCTGCGCATCCACCACGCGAATCGCATCCATCTCTTCAAGCAGCGTCAGGTTGGGATAAATAATGCCGGGACTGGGGGAGTATTCCCCCTTGGAGAGCTCTTCGACTGATTTGATCAGCTCATAGCCGTGCGCAGAGCTGTTCGCCAGAAAGTGCAGCATTAACAGGCGGATATCGCTGGCATCCAGCATTCGCTCCCGACGCTTTTTACGTGCGCCTGCACAGATGGCACGCGGTGCGTGGTCGGACTGCCATGGAAAATCCCGCTGCTGTTTCATTGCCTTCCTGAGCGTCAATTTGGGGAGGTTGATAGTAGTCTGCCACCTGGCAAAATTCAACACAGGCGGCAGCGCGCGGGGAAGTGTCGGTTATTTCTGATGCCAGTAGGCCACAGCGCGCACGTAATCGGTGTGTGCACCGCGTCCCTGAGTAAAGTAATCGCTGAGCTGTTTCACCGCTTCGCCCTCACCCGTCAGCCAGATGAAGTAATCATCGGCGGGCAAGGCAATGTTATCCAGCTGCGCGGTGATGGCGGCAAGGTTAGCGGCCTGCATGGTGCCGCTGCCGAGCCAGGTCACCTGCACATTGGGTAAATCCCCCAGATAATCGCGCCCTGTCGCTTCATCCGCATACGCCAGCAGATGAATCTGCTGCGCCTGCATCTCAGTATAACGGCGCTTAAAGGCCGGCAGACCGGTCTCGTCGCAGACGTAAATCTGACAGGCATAATCAGCGGGTACGATAAGTGAACCGCGCGGGCCGCCCATGGCAATTTGGTCGCCCGGCTTAGCGTCATTGGCCCAGCTACTGGCCACGCCACCATCGTGCAGGTAGAAATCGATGGTCAGTGAATCAACGCCGTTGAACTCCAGCGGCGTGTAATCACGCGCGGCAGGACGTACGCCGCCCGGCCAGACAATGCCGTCATCCGTCATTTGTGGCAGTGCCAGCGCGCTGCCGGCGCTATCCGGGAAGAACACTTTGATGTGATCGTCAAACGACGGCGAATTGAAGCCTGCCAGATCGCTGCCGTTGAAAACAATGCGCCAGAATTCACCGGCAATAAGCGTTTTGCTCACCACGGTGATGTGACGGAAACGCAGTTCATTTCGTACGCGACGCGGTATGCGTGCGGTAGGGGTAGTTTGCAAGCGTTGTCTCCCTAAAAGATAGTGAAAGTCATTCTCATCTCATGGGCAAAGATTAGCTATGATATATCTTCGATGCAATGCCGAAAAATGCTATTGGCAGAATCATAAGGTCAGATTAGCGCGATAAATCGCGCCGCTACGGTGAAGTGCGGTCGGGGATGTGGAGCTAATTAAAGGCAGGATTGGTAGCGGCGCAATTTATTGCGCAATGCAGAAATGAGGATTAATGCCGAGACCGTGCATGGGTTGCGACGGTGTGGATCGGAATTAAAAGGGTATTAAGCCTGATGGTTACCGCAGGTGACGAAGCTACCCTCATCCTGGGTATGATTCGGCAGCACATTGTCGCCAAGAATTTCATGTTGCGCACAATGTGGTTGATGCGGGTGCAGGCCGCCCGGCGGTGAAAAAGGCTCAGCCATCTGCGCACTTGCCAGCGAAGAAAACGCTACAAGCGCTGTCATGAGGAACAACGGTAAAAGTCGCATAATTTTTTATCAATTCACTATAGCGGTCCGGAATGGACCAGGAATGCAGGTGATTATCCAGCCTGATGTGTGGCGGCTGGTGATTTACGCGGCCAATCAGGTTTCGATGAAGAATTTTACGCCAATTATGGCGATGAGTTTATAAAATCGTGCGGTTTGTCACGGTTTACCGCACGAATTATGCATTACTTATCCGCCACCGGAATATAGAACGTGCCCTGTAGCAGATCGGGCGTGCTGTATTTCAGATCGAGCTTAAGCAGATCCTTCCCCGTACGTCGTGCCACGCCCAGCGCAGGCAGATGGTTGTAGTAAATCTCGGCGGTAAAGGCGTTAATCTCTTCCGGCGTACCGTGCCAGTCAATCTCCGCGTACAAGCCCTTTTCACCGGTCCAGTTCTGTACGTTGCGCGGCAGCACATCGGCGTACTGACTCTCCAGCGCCTGGAACAGACTAATGTGCTGCTGGTCGGCAGAATTTACGCCCGGACTGAACTGAAAGCCCAGCCAGCCGCGGCTCACGTGTTGGCCGGCAAAGGCGATAAAATCACGCGTGTGCTGCGCCACTACATGGTGGTGATGATCAATATATTCGCCAAAGCGGCATTCCCACTCAATCACTTCACCGCACAGCTGAATCTCCGGCTTCTGCGCCAGACGCGCATTCACCCACTCGCGCTGCGTTGAGATACGACTGTGGAAATCCTTCATCAGCATGTCCGGGATGCGGCGATAAGCACCCGGAGTCATCGAGAAGTGACTTTTAAACACCCGCGTAAAATTCTGCTGATTATCAAAGCCAAAGCGCACGGCAATATCGATCAGCGGCATGCTGGTAAGACGCAGCGCCATCGCCGCCATCGTCAGACGACGTTTACGCGTGTAGGACGCCAGCGTTTGCCCGGTCATCTCTTTGAACATGCGCTGCATGTGCCACTTGGAGTAACCGGATTTCAGGGTGATCAGATCGACATTAAGCTCGTCGGTCAGATTCGCCTCGATCCAGTCCACCAGATCAATGATGTACTGTTTTTTCAGATTCAGACTGAGCATGATTTTGATGGTCGAGTGAAGGAGTTGAAGGTAATGAATATGCGTTATTCGTCACATAAATATAACAAAAACGTATTACTAACGTAAGGAAGAGTAAACGTACCGAAGCGGGAAAAGCATTAATTGCTTAGGTTACTAACGTTTTTTAGCTCACAAAAACAAAAAAGGCCGCCACGAATGGCGACCTGGGGCATAACGGACCTGATTTGTAGGGTGCGCATTGCTGCGCACCTCCGTGCAGATGCTCAGTGCGAGCGCATGCCCGCTGCCGTCATCATCATACGAAACAGTGATGCCACCACACCGAGTGCCAGCACGCTTGCGCCGTAAATAACAACCAGCCACATCACCTGCTTCCACCACGGAATCTTCGTTTCAGTGTGAGTTTTCATGCTGCTGACCTCGGTTTTCATATCAATGGTATCCTTCGTCTGCTTTGATTTTTCCGCGGAATACGTAGTAACTCCAGAAGGTGTAACCCAGAATTACCGGAATAATCAGCAAGCCGCCCACCAACATAAACGCCTGGCTGCTGGCCGGAGAAGCGGCCTGCCAGATGGTGATTGACGGTGGAATGATGTTCGGCCAAATGCTGATCCCCAAGCCCGAGAAGCCCAGGAAAATCAGCGCCAGCGTCAGGATGAACGGCGAGTAATGCGCTTCGCGTTTAATCGCACGTACAATCCCCCACGAACACAGCACCACCAGCACCGGAACCGGCAGGAACCAGAACAGGTTTGGACGCGTAAACCAGCGCTGCGCGATATCCGCATGCGTCAGCGGCGTCCAGATGCTGATAATCCCCACTACCAGCAGCAGCGTCAGCGTCAGCGGCGTGGCCAGCGCAGACATTTTACGGTGCAGATCGTGTTCGGTTTTCATGATCAGCCAGGTACAACCCAGCAGCGCATAGGCGATGACCAAACCGACACCACAGAACAGCGGGAACGGTGCCAGCCAGCTCATCGCTGAACCGGCATATTCGCGGCCAACCACTGGGAAGCCATTTAGGATCGCGCCAACCGCCACGCCCTGGCTGAAGGTCGCCAGCAGTGAACCGGCAATGAACGACTTATCCCAGAACGCGCGATGTTCCAAAGTGGCTTTGAAGCGGAATTCAAAAGCAACGCCACGGAAGATCAGGCCAATCAACATCGCCGTTAACGGAATCGACAGCGCATCCAGCAGAACTGAGTACGCCAGCGGGAATGCGCCATACAGCGCCGCGCCGCCCAGCACCAGCCAGGTTTCGTTACCATCCCATACTGGCGCAACGGTGTTGACCATCATGTCGCGTTCGATGGGATCTTTATTGAACGGCAGCAGCAGGCCAATGCCGAGGTCGAAGCCATCCATCACGATGTACATCAGGGTGCCGAATACGATGATGGCAAACCAGATAATTGAAAAGTCGATCATCTTAGTGCTCCCCACTCTTTTCGCTATGGGTTTTCGCCGCCGACAACGGACGCGCTGGCGTGTGATGCTGACCCGGACCACCGTGATCAACCTCTTTACCTTCGCCGGTCACCGGACCCTCTTTGATCAGACGCATCATGTAGAGATAGCCGACGCCAAATACCGATGAGTAGACCAGAATAAACGCCAGCAGGCTGATGCTCATGTGCATATCGCCATGCGCGGAGACCGCATCAATGGTGCGCTGCACGCCATACACCACCCACGGCTGACGACCAATTTCGGTAGTAAACCAGCCGGCCAGAATGGCGATCAGACCCGATGGCCCCATCAGCAGCGTGAACCACAGGAACGGACGCGAGTGATACAAGCGACCTTTGAAACGCAGCCACAGGCTAACCACGCCCAGCGTAATCATCAGCAGGCCTAGCGCCACCATCACGCGGAATGACCAGAAGATGATGGTTGAGTTCGGGCGATCTTCTTTCGGGAAACTCTTCAGCGCAGGAATCTGCTTATCGAGGCTGTGCGTCAGAATCAGGCTGCCGAGATACGGAATCTCAACGGCGTACTTAGTACGCTCCTGATCCATATCCGGCACACCGAACAGAATCAGCGGCGACGCTTCACCCGATTTATTTTCCCAGTGACCTTCAATCGCAGCGATTTTCGCTGGCTGATGCTCAAGGGTGTTCAGACCGTGCGCATCACCAATCATCGCCTGAATCGGTGCCACGATCAGTGCCATCCACAGCGCCATCGAGAACATCTTCCGAATCGCTGGATTGTCATTGCCGCGCAGCAGATGCCACGCGCCCGACGCACCAACAAAGAAGGCGCTGGCAAGGAAGGCACCGACCGACATATGGAACAGGCGATAAGGGAATGAAGGGTTGAAGATGATTTTCAGCCAATCTTCCGGCACCACAATGCCGTTCTGAATGATGTAGCCCTGCGGCGTATGCATCCAGCTGTTTGAGGCAAGAATCCAGAAGGTGGAGAAGATGGTGCCGAGCGCCACCATGCAGGTCGCGAAGAAGTGCAAGCCAGGACCGACGCGGTTCCAGCCAAACAGCATCACGCCAAGGAAGCCCGCTTCGAGGAAGAAGGCGGTTAACACTTCATAGGTGAGCAGCGGACCGGTAATACTGCCGGCAAACTGCGAGAAACCACTCCAGTTGGTACCGAACTGGTAGGCCATCACCAGACCGGATACCACACCCATACCGAAGTTAACGGCGAAAGCTTTCGACCAGAAATGGTAGAGATCGCGATAGGTCTCGTTACGGGTTTTCAGCCACATCCCTTCAAGCACCGCCAGGAAACTGGCGAGACCGATGGTGATGGCTGGGAAGATAATATGGAAGGAAACAGTAAAGGCGAACTGTACCCTTGCCAGATGAAAGGCATCTAATCCAAACATTGCTTACCTCATTGCCACAAATTACACCGAAATTTTTACTTATAATTAACAAGCAGAGCGCAGCGCGATATTTCGCCGTACTTAAAGAAATGTCGCACCAATGTAAAAGCAAGCGATGCGAACGAAAAGAAACAGTGGAAGTCGGTAAAACTATAACAGTGTTTTTTGATTTCGATCATTGTTTTCAGTAGAAACTAATACTTTAAAAATCACCACGTTAAGGTTAATCACCCTCATTCATTGTGACAATATTGTTATTATTTGCGACATATTCCCGCTGTGCTTATCAGGTAAGCACTTCATTTATTTATTTTTTAGTGCGGAGAAAAAATGGATTATTTATCAGCCGGCATTTTGGCATGTAAATATTTCCGGACAGATAAACATGATCTTAATTGTTAATTAAAAGATAACCATTTTAGAACAAAAAGATATATTCCTGATGCTTATTAGTGACGTGATGTAAAGCCTGCGGCGTTAACCTGGTGCTGCATGGCATTTGCCAGCGACGGCAAGCTGTGCTTTTTTAGAACAGTAATCAACCAGTTAAAACAGCGAAGGAGAGGTTATGGCCCGTCTTACCGCACAGGATTTCCCTCAGGAACTGCTCGAGCTTTACGATTACTACGCCCATGGAAAAATCAGCAAACGCGAATTCATCGCGATGGCGGCAAAATTCACCATTGCCGGGATGACGGGTGCCACGTTGTTAAGCGCAATGAGCCCGAACTATGCGCTGGCGCAGCAGGTGGAATTTACCGATCCGGCGATCAAACCCGAATACATTCACTATCCCTCGCCACAAGGGCACGGCGAGGTGCGCGGTTATCTGGTGCGTCCGGCCAACGCAACAGGCAAAGTGCCTGCGGTGGTGGTGGTGCACGAGAATCGTGGCCTGAATCCTTATATCGAAGATGTGGCACGACGCGTGGCAAAAGCCGGTTATATCGCGCTGGCGCCGGATGGCTTGAGCTCGCTGGGCGGCTACCCGGGCAACGATGACGAAGGCAAAACCATGCAGGCCAAAGTCGATCCCACCAAATTGATGAATGACTTCTTCGCCGCGATTGATTTCCTGATGCATCACGAGGAAGGCACCGGCAAAGTGGGCATTACCGGCTTCTGCTACGGCGGCGGCGTGGCGAATGCCGCAGCGGTGGCATTTCCCGATCTAGCCTGCGCCGTGCCGTTTTACGGACGTCAACCTAAAGCCGAGGATGTGCCGCGCATCAAAGCGCCGTTGCTGCTGCACTATGCCGCGCTGGATAAAGGCATCAATGAAGGCTGGCCCGCCTATGAAGAGGCGCTGAAAGCCAACCATAAAGTTTATGAAGGCTATGTGTATCCGGGCGTGAATCATGGCTTCCATAATGATTCGACGCCGCGCTATGACAAAGCCGCCGCCGAGTTGGCCTGGAGCCGCACACTGGGCTGGTTTGAGAAGTATTTGCATGCCTGATGCCTTTATGGTCGCCATGAACGGCGACCCTACAGGCGTTACAGCGATGGTGATCTAGAAAAACGCATGGATGCTGCAGCGCGGGTGTTGAGGCGACATCCCAACCCGCTGAGCGAGTGAGGGATTCCAGGGCGAGCCGCAGGGATGCGGCGAGAGGCGGCGC
>NZ_AKIU01000052.1:0-19516 GCF_000282675.1 Pantoea sp. GM01
ATGCAGCTTCAGCACTGACATATGGCAGCATCTTCCTCCCCCATTTATGGGGGAGGACCGAGGAGGGGGACAGCCAGAACCTACTTAACCGCGTTTCGCCAGCAATCGGGGGATCTCGCGCAAACACCAGGCTTTGGCTTCGCCCATGCTGTCACGGCGCCACGCCATAATTATGTCTACTTCACGCGTATACTCCGCGCTCACCACACGTAAACGGCCTTCCGCAATATCCTGCTCCACCATCGGATACGGCATGGTCGCGACGCCCAAACCGGCTAACAGCGCGCGACGCTTATCGTCCATGCTGCTTACCGTCAGGCGCTGCTGCTTATCCAGCAGCTGCACCGTGAGCACCGGACGTTCACGTGCGGTATCTGCCACCGCGATGCCGCGGTATTTCACGCGCGTCACTTCGGAGAGCGGTTCCGCTTCCTGATGAATCGGGTGATCCGGGCTGGCAACATACACGCTCATAATGCTGTAGAGCTTGCGGGTATTGATCTCGGTCGAGGCGCGAAAATGCATATCCGGGGCAATCACGATATCCGCGCGCCCTTGCTCCAGCCGCTCCCAGGCACCCGCTAACACCTCGGTGACCAGCGAAATCTGCGTGTTGGCTTTTTCTGACAGCTTCTCGACTAAGGGAAACAGACGATCGGTGGGAACCAGCGCCTCGGCAACGATGGTGAGATGTGTCTCCCAACCGCGTGCCAACGCTTCGGCATCGGTGGTGAGTTTATCGGCGGCTTCCAGCAGTACGCGACCACGCTCCAGCAGCATGCGCCCGACGTTAGTGAACTTGGTGCGGTGACCTGAGCGGTCAAACAGCACCACATCCAGCTCTTCCTCCAGCTTCTGCATGGTGTAGCTTAAAGCGGAAGGGACGCGGCCCAGTTCATCGGCCGCAGCGGCAAAACTGCCACGACGGTCAATCGCATCCATCACACGTAGAGCTTCGAGTGTTAACGCGCGGTCTTTTGCCATGCCGATTCTCTGTCAGTAAATTTGAACATGCCAGGCAGATTAACTGGCTTACAATCCGGCGTCCAGACTTTTACCATGATCTCATCAAGCCTGCGGTCGACTCTCACCGCAGCGCGTCGGAGGATTATCATGATGACAACCCGCTGCGCGTCCGCATGTGGCCAGGCCGATTTCGGTTGGTTGCAGGCGCGCTACAGCTTCTCATTTGGCCACTATTTTGATCCAAAATTAATGGGCTACGCGTCTTTGCGCGTGCTTAACCAGGAAATTCTGGCACCGGGCGCCGCGTTTCAACCGCGCAGCTATCCGCAGGTCGATGTGCTGAATTTGGTATTGCAGGGTGAAGCCGAGTATCGCGATAGCGAAGGCAATCATCTCATTGCGCGTGAAGGCGAGGCGATGCTGCTTTCTGCCCGTCAGAACGTGAACTACAGCGAAATCAATATCAGTAAAGATCGCCCGTTAACCCGCATGCAGCTGTGGTTAGCGGCTTGCCCGGAGCGTGAAAATCCGCTGTTGCAAAAACTCGACGTGTCGCAGCAAACCAGCGTGCTGATCGCCTCACCCGATGGCGCGCATGGCAGCCTGCAACTGCGCCAGCAGGTGTGGGTGCATCAGGTGACGTTAGCGCCTGGCGAGCAGTTCACCGTGAAACTGCACGGGCCGCGTGCTTATCTGCAATCGATTCACGGTTCGCTGGACGTACAGGCAAGCAGCGCCAATCAGCAGCCGCTGAGCTGCGGTGACGGGGCGTTTCTTAGTGATGAGCATCAGATCAGTTTGCAGGCCAGAACGCCGCTGCGCGCGCTGGTGATTGATCTTCCGGCATAAAAAAGGGCGACCGAAGTCGCCCTGATGTTCTGCTTCAACGCTTACTTAAGAATAGTGAAAGCGGTGGTGACATGCTTCACGCCGCTCACTCGGCTGGCGACATCCGCCGCTGCCTGCGCTTCCTGTGCTGTTACCAGACCCAGCAGGAACACTTCACCGTTTTCGGTGGTCACTTTCACGTTGGATGATTTCACCTGATCGCTACCCAGCAGCTGTGAGCGGATTTTGGTGGTGATCCAGGTATCTGACGACGAGGTGCCGAAGCTGACTTTCTGGCCGCTACGGATTTCGTTGTACACCTCGGTGGCGCCATCAACGCCCATAGCGATCTGCTTAGCGCGGCTCGCCAGGTCCGGGGTCGGCGATTGGCCGGTCAGCAGCACTTTGCCCTGATAGGCTGTCACCACCACGCGTGCCTGATTTTTGATTTGTTCATCTTTTGCCAGCGCGTTGGTGACGCGTAGCTCCAGCGTACCGTCATCCACCTGCGTGCCCACGGTGCGCGGGTCGGTGGCGGTTTTCGTGGCCACGGCAGCACTGCCTGCGACCACGGCGACACAGCCTTGCAGCAGCAGGGCGGTTAAGAGAATGGCGACAGCGTTCAATGCTTTCATTTGAGCTCCTTCAGTCATTCCTGGTGTGGGAATAAAGTGTTATCAATCAAATCGCACAGGCAGTTCAGCGTCAGCATATGCATCTCCTGAATGCGGGCACTGCGATGTGATGGAATGCGAATTTCCACATCATGCGGACCGAGCAGGCCCGCCAGCTCACCGCCGTCATGGCCGGTTAACGCAACGATGGTCATATCGCGGGTAACCGCAGCTTCAACCGCTTT
Organism: Pantoea sp. GM01; assembly: GCF_000282675.1. Taxonomy (NCBI): domain Bacteria; kingdom Pseudomonadati; phylum Pseudomonadota; class Gammaproteobacteria; order Enterobacterales; family Erwiniaceae; genus Pantoea; species Pantoea sp. GM01. The sequence goes on from NZ_AKIU01000052.1 coordinate 2,654, forward strand.
AACGATATCGCGGGTGTTGCCACGGGTAGAAATGGCCAGCAGTACATCACCAGCCTGACCAAGCGCTCGAACCTGCTTGGCGTAAATTTCATCGTGCAGACGATCGTTACCAATCGCCGTCAGCATCACATTATCAGCGCTCAGCGCCAGCGCAGGCAGGCTGGGACGTTCCGTCTCAAAACGGTTGATCATGCTGGCCGCAAAATGCTGGGCGTTGGCCGACGACGCACCGTTACCGCAGCTAAGGATTTTGTTACCGTTCAGCAGCGACTGCACCAGCGTCATCGCGGCGCGGGAAATCGCATCGGGCAGCGCTTCGGCTGCGGCGATTTGGGTCTGAATACTCTCGGTAAAACACGCTTTAATTCTGTCCTGCACAAGACCACCTGGTTCTATCCATCGGCATTAAAGGCATCGGGCAGCCACTCCAGCTCACGCCCGGTAATGGCAATGATGTCAAAACGGCAATTCACCGTATCAAAACTACCGCCGCGCGCCAGCAACCAGAGCGCGGCGGCACGCAGCAGCTTTTGTTGTTTCTGACGCGTGACGCTGGCGGCGGCACCGCCGTAGCGGGCATCGCGCCGATAGCGCACTTCAACAAAAACCCAACAATCGGCGTCGCGCATAATCAGGTCAATTTCCCCGCTGCGACAGTGCACATTGCTGGCGAACCACTGCAGCCCGGCGCGCTCCAGATAGCGGCGCGCCAGTTGTTCCTGCTCAGCGCCAATACGCTGGCGGTTTACTGCACCGGAACGATCTGTCCCTGACGATATTGGTTCCATGCCAACTTCCTGTTGATCACGCAATCCGTGTCGGCGTTCAGCTTGCCGGTGTTGCCATCAATGGCAAAGCCTGGCACCTGACGCATCTGGTTAAAGTGATTCGCCAGCGTCCAGGCATCAATGCCCATCGCGTAGAGACGAACCAGCGAATAATCGTTGTTAAACGACTTCGCCGCCTGCTGCATCAGACCCGGATTACTGCCGGACAGCAGCGGAATATCGCTGAATTGCAAACCATCCATCTCCAGACGGAAATCGGGTCCAGCCCCGGCCTGCGCGCTGCGTGAACTGGCGTACAGCGCGGTATTGTTACGGCTGCTGGTGCGCATCGCAATCATCGGCTTGATCAGCTGCAGCTCATCCTGGCTGGCAACAATGTACACCGCATCTACGCTGCCGCCGCTGGTATCGGCGGTGGGCGCCGGTGCGCTAGCTTGTGGGGCCGGAATCGTCAGGCCGGCAATCGCTACACCCTGTGATTGCTCTGGCTCAACGGTCAACGGCGTACCGCTTAGCGCGATACCTGCACCGCTATTGATACCTTGTTTCAGTTCTGCCACGCCACCAAAACGCTGCTGCAGCACGGTTGAACCACCCAGCTTTTGCCACTCCTGCGCAAACGCTTTGCTGATGCGATCGCCATAACTGCTACGTGGAACCAGCAGCAGCGGCTGACGTTTGCCCTGATCGTAGATATGGTGCGCGGCATCGCGCGCTTCGTCTTCAGGAGAAAGCGCAAAATAACAAATATTCGGATGGTTCTGGATCTGTTCTGGCTCATTCAACGCCAATACGTTCAGCGCCGTTTGGCTATTAACCACCTGTTCCACGTCGTTTTTCAACAGCGGGCCAACCACCAGTGTGGCGCCATCCTGCTGGGCCTGCTGCATGACCTGGGCTATCGGCTGGCTACTGGTGTCATACACTTTCACCTGCGCATTGCTGTCGGCCTGGGCTGCTGCGGGCTGAGCGGCAGGCTGCGGCTGTTCAGTTTGCTGCGGTGTGTTACCCGCCATGGCTGGGCTCACCACGCTGTTCGCCTCAGTATTACTGTCAGCGGAAGGTTGAGCATTGGCATCGGCTGCGGCAGGTGCTGGGGCCGCTTGTGGCGCAGGCGCATTGAGCACGCCATTACGGGCATCGGTGAAGCCTTTCTGGATCGCGTTAGCAAACACTTGCGCCTGGCCGTTGAGTGGCAGCAGCAGGGCAATGGTGTCGGTGGAGGCTTTAGTGAAATTCTGTACCTGGCTAAGCTGGGTTGGCAGGGTTTTCGCGCCCGGATTCTGCGGATAACGCGTTTGCCAGTCCTGTATCGCCGCTTTCAACATCTGTGGATCCTGGCTGTTTGCGCGCCAGGTGTTCAGTAGATCCAGCCAGCCTTGCAGCGTGTTTTCATCCGCATTGATGACCAGACTGTTGATTTGATCCTGAGTCATCTGCGTCAGCGCTTGCCAGGTCGCATCAATATTGCTGAGGTGATCGGCCCCTTTCAGCAGCGGTTCCTGAGCAATATAGGCGCGCAGCAGCGCGAGCGACGGACGATTTTGTGCCGCTGCGATTTGCAGCGCGTAGTAGCGCACCTGCTGATCTGACGATAAGTCGCCGCTTTTCACCTGGCCAAGCAGCTGCTGCGCACCGCTGTAATCCTGCTGGCCAATCTGCATCTGTGCGCGCAGCAGTAGCAGTTCTTGCTGTTGCACATCACTCAGTTGCTGCGGCAGTTGATTGAGCTGATTCGCCGCCTGCGGATACTTTCCTTCCTTCAACAGGGCACGGATGGCAAGTAATTGCCAGTCGGTCTTGCTATCATCGCTGCTTTGCTGCACCTGCTGCAGATAATAGTCAGATCGGCCTGTCGCAGGACCCTGAATATTGACGTTAGAGGTTTGTTGCGGTCCCTGACCACTACATGCGGCTAAAATCAGCCCAGCGAGAAGAACAGGTACTAAGCGTCCTGCTTTATGACGTACGACTTTTGAAGGAAGCATACTGTATCCAGTGATGTTTTTTTCAAGATGCTCAATATTAAATCGGCAATTCGGATGAAACAATGAAACAACTCGATCGGGCAGAGATTTCTGCCAGCACGCTCTATATCGTTCCTACCCCGATCGGTAACCTGGGTGATATCACTCAACGAGCGTTGACGGTGCTCTCAAGCGTCGATCTAGTCGCAGCGGAAGATACACGTCATACCGGGCTGTTGCTACAACATTTCGCCATCAATGCGCGACTCTTCGCACTTCACGACCACAACGAACAGCAGAAAGCCGAGGTGCTTTTAGCCAGGCTGCAAGAGGGCCAAAGCATCGCGCTGGTCTCCGATGCGGGCACGCCGTTAATCAACGATCCTGGCTATCATTTGGTGCGTCGCTGCCGTGAAGCGGGCGTGCGCGTAGTGCCGTTACCTGGCGCCTGCGCCGCGATCACAGCATTAAGCGCGGCGGGATTACCGTCCGATCGTTTCTGTTACGAAGGATTTCTGCCGGCCAAAAGTAAAGGGCGCTGTGATGTGCTGCGCGCGCTGGGTGAAGAGCCACGAACGCTGATTTTCTACGAGTCGACACATCGGCTTATCGATAGCCTGCAGGATATGGTCAGCGTCTGGGGCGGTGAACGCTATGTGGTGTTGGCGCGTGAGTTGACCAAAACCTGGGAGTCACTGCATGGGGCGCCGGTGGGCGAGCTGCTGGCATGGGTGCTGGAAGATGAGAACCGCCGTAAAGGCGAGATGGTGCTGATTGTCGAAGGCCATAAGGCCGATGAAGAGGCGCTGCCCGCCGAAGCGCTGCGTACCCTGGCGCTGTTGCAAAAAGAACTGCCATTGAAGAAAGCGGCCGCGCTGACGGCGGAAATTCATGGCGTTAAGAAGAACGCACTCTATAAGTACGCGCTGGAGCAGCAAGAGGCGTGACAAACGGCGGCGGATCGCCTATTATCCCGCGCCGAAGCTGACTAGACAGTCGCCGCTTTGTCGTCGTCCTCTTTCGGGGGGAGACGGGCAAAGGGGAGGAAAGTCCGGGCTCCATAGGGCAGGGTGCCAGGTAACGCCTGGGGGGCGCAAGCCTACGACCAGTGCAACAGAGAGCAAACCGCCGATGGCCCAGTAATGGGATCAGGTAAGGGTGAAAGGGTGCGGTAAGAGCGCACCGCGCGGCTGGCAACAGTTCGTGGCACGGTAAACTCCACCCGGAGCAAGGCCAAATAGGGGTTCACAAGGTACGGCCCGTACTGAACCCGGGTAGGCTGCTTGAGCCAGTGAGCGATTGCTGGCCTAGATGAATGACTGTCCACGACAGAACCCGGCTTATCGGTCAGTTTCGACTTTTTTAAACACAAAACCCGCTTCGGCGGGTTTTGTGTTTTATGCGGGTTGGGTGCGTGCTGTCCCTCATCCTAACCTTCTCCCGCAGCCGGGAGAACCGGGAGAAGGGACCGATCGCGCGAGCTGTCAGACTGCAACCATCGGTTTCCTCTCCCGTGGGTGAGGCCACAAAATCGCATAGGAATAATTAAGTCCTCTCACGTAAAGAAATGAAAATCCCGGAAAATAGACTTGAGGCTATGCCAGAATAGGCGCGTGTATAACTACTGAGGACAAATTTAATCCACACTGACGAGAAGCAACAACGTGGATAAGTTGTAATTTTATGGACAAAATGTTTGCGCCAAATAAAGCCTGTAACTCTTCTTCTCTCTTTGACTCCAATTGCCCAATCTGCGATCAGCACTGGCGCTTCGCGCTTTAGAGCCACTCTCTCCTTTTCTACATTCTTTAATTTAACGTTGCTAACACGCATATTTTCGCGTGGATGGCGTTTATTTCTCGTTCAGGAGAGAAATCATGCTGTATTGGATTTTATTAGCGCTAGCGATCGCGGCGGAGATTATTGGCACGGTTTCCATGAAATGGGCCAGTGTTAACGGTGGCAACGCCGGTTATATTTTTATGCTGGTGATGATTGCACTATCTTATATTTGTTTATCTTTTTCGATTAAGCGTATTGCGCTTGGCGTGGCTTATGCCATGTGGGAAGGCGTTGGTATTCTATTTATTACGCTGTTTAGCGTGTTGCTATTCGATGAGGTTTTATCCGCTGTTAAAGTCGCCGGTCTGATGACATTAATTGCTGGCATCGTGCTGATTAAAACGGGCACGCTGAGCCGTAAGGAGCTGCGTCATGGCAACGTTTAACTGGATACATATTGCGTGGCTGGTGCTGGCCATTGGCCTGGAGATCGTCGCCAATATATTCCTGAAATACTCGAATGGTTTCCGTCGTCCGCTATTTGGCGTGTTATCGCTGGTTGCGGTGTTGGCAGCATTCAGCGCGTTGGCTCAGGCAGTGAAAGGCATCGATTTGACGGTCGCCTACGCGTTATGGGGCGGGTTGGGTTTAGTGGCCACGGTAGCCGCGGGCTGGATACTGTTTGGGCAAAGGTTATCCCGCATTGGTTGGTTAGGTGTCGGGCTACTGTTAGTGGGGATGATCCTAATAAAATTTGCCTGAGGTCTTTGAAACCAAGTGATAATCCCACTTTCAAGACCGCTCTTGAAGTCATGACCAGAGAAGTTTGGTTGCATTAGGCCCCCATTTTGGCTTAAGGCTCAGCAAACATCATGAAGATCATCACCAGCGGAGAAGGATATCCGGAGAAACGGAATATCCTGGTGAACGCGGATTATCACTATATTAATGGTAAAAAAAGAAACCTCTATTTTTACCTCAACGCGATCAGACAAAGATTATCAAAGAAAAACAAAATATTCCGTTTCCAGGGCATACCGGGTTTTATGCCAGCCGACGTTGAGGTAATCCATCTTTTTAATGAAGTGGCAATTAGCCCAATTAAATGGGTCGCCACCTTTGAAACGGAGATTCCACGCGTACTGCCGGTTGCTGGCATAAGCAAAGTCGATAATCCTGAACTGCATGCCCAAATGAAATGGGTGGCCGCACCAGCATGCATCGGCCTCATTGCTATTTCAGAGGCGACACGCAATATTCAGCTTAAGTTGCTGAGCAGTTTTCCTGCTTATCAGGACACCATCGCCAGTAAAATTCGCGTGTTGCACCCGCCTCAGCCTTTATTAGTATCACAGCCTCGCGCGGTCTCAGCAGATAAACTGCAGTTCACATTTGTAGGTAATGAGTTTTACCGCAAAGGAGGGGCCGAAGTGGTGCTGGCATTTACGGAATTATTCGAGGCTGGAGAGATCGATCAAGATAGCGTGCAGGTTACGCTGATCGGTGATGTATCTCGTCGACACAATATTGCGCATCGTCAGTTTCAGGATTCAGCCGTCTTCTACAGCCAAATTGAAAATTCACTGCAGAAGCTGCCCATTTTCCAGCACAAAACCTGTCTGACACCTGATGAAGTGATAGCGCAGTTGCAGCAGACCGATGTGGGGCTGCTGCCCACCTGGCAAGATACCTACGGGTTCTCTGTTCTCGAAATGCAGGCGTGCGGTTGCCCGGTGATCAGTACCAATATTCGCGCGCTACCTGAGATTAATCCCGCCACTGCGGGTTGGTTAATCGAGTATCCGACTAACGAGATGTATGAATATTCGGTTGATTCACAGCAGGCGAAGGACGCGATCAGGAAGGCACTGGTGGAACAGCTAAAAGTGCACATTATGGATGCAGTTGAGAATCGACATGCGATCAGTCTGCGCTCAGCCCAGGCGATGGAGCGCATTCGCATTCAGCACGATCCGCTTATTTTCCAGCAGCGCCTGAGTGAGATTTATGCGTCTGTGCCACTCGAAACCAGCCATCTTATTCCGATGGCTGGCTAAGTACATCAGCCCCGGCCGTGTGGCTCATCCCAGTCAAAGGCTGGGCCGAGTGAAATAACGCCGCTTGGATTGATGGTTTTGTGGCTGCAGTAGTAGTGATGGCGGATATGCGGCAGGTTAACCGTATCGGCGATACCGGGCATTTGGTAGATGTCGCGCAGGAAGCCGCTGAGATTGCGGTAATCGCTGATACGGTGACGGTCGCACTTAAAGTGGGTGACGTAGACCGGATCAAAGCGCACCAGAGTCGTCCAAAGTCGCAGATCGGCTTCAGTAAGCTTATCGCCAGTGAGATAGCGATGCTGACCCAGTATCTGTTCCAGACGCGCCAGTGAATGGAACAACGCCGTCACCGATTCATCGTAAGCCGCCTGCGAAGTGGCAAAACCGCTCTTATAGACGCCGTTGTTCACCGTGTCGTAAATCCAGCCATTCACGTCGTCAATCTTGTCGCGCAGTTCAGCTGGATAATAGTCGCCCGCGCGAGCGCCTTGCGCATCAAACGCGCTGTTCAGCATGCGCATGATATCTGCAGATTCATTGCTAACGATGGTTTGCTGGGTTTTATCCCACAGCACCGGGACGGTAACGCGCCCGCTATAGTGCGCATCGGCATGCAGATAGATCTGATAGAGAAACTCTTTTTGATACAGTGCGTCGCCGGTGGCATCGGGGAAGTTGTCGTCGAAGGTCCAGCCGTTCTCCAGCATCAGCGGATGTACCACCGAAACCGAAATCATCTCTTCTAATCCTTTGAGTTGGCGCATCAACAGCGTGCGATGTGCCCACGGACAGGCGAGAGAGACATACAGATGATAACGGCCCCGTTCGGCGGCGAAGCCCGCGTTGCCGGTGGGTCCTGTGCTGCCATCAGCCGTAATCCAGTTGCGCCAGACGGCTTCTGTGCGTTTGAAGCGGCCACCGGTTGACTTCGTATCGTACCAGGTGTCGTGCCAGACACCGTCAATCAGCTGTCCCATAAGCCCTCCATAATAAAAAGGGGCGAGGAAAATCCCCGCCCCTGTCATTCAGTATATGTGTTCTCTAACGCTTGTGCTGCTTAGCGTGCTGTCGCTGGCTGAGCGCGCTGACGAATCAGGCGGTCAATGCTGTAAGCACCTGGACCAACCAAGCCCAGCACCAGGAAACCACCGGCGATGGAGAGGTTTTTCATGAACATCAGCTGGTTAACGCCTTCAGCGAAGTTGCTGTGGAACAGGAACGCCGTCAGCAGGGTGAAGCCAGCGGTGAACAGTGCAGTAAAGCGTGTCAGGAAACCGAACAGAATCGCCAGACCGCCGCCGAACTCCAGCAGAATAACCAGCGGCAGCAGGAAGCCCGGGACGCCCATCGCCTGCATATATTGTGCGGTACCGGCATAACCGGTGATTTTGCCCCAGCCTGCAGTAATAAACAGAATGGTCATTAATACGCGTGCTACCAGCAGGCCTGAGTCTTCGAATTTTTTCATCATCTACTCCAACAAGGTTTTTGTGGCAGGTTGTTGGCCTGCGGGTTTTTAATCCCCTTGAACCGGTTGTTTCAGTTCACTGGGCTGATGGAGGGAGATAATAATCGCAGGATGAAAGAGTTGTAAGCGAGATAAACTGTCAATGTTGTTCAGTAAATTTGAGGGGAACAAAACCGGACCATTACGATCCGGTTTTAAGTAGAGGAATTAGCGCTTTTCTAGCGTCGATTTGATCATGCGCCAGGTGCTCCAGGCGCCAAAACCGCGCTTAGCCCAGCGCAGCAGACGATTGGGGCTGCGAATCGACCAAATGGCCAGTGCGCTGCTACCAATCGCCAGATAACGACGCATACCGATAATGGTTAACCAACCACGATCGTACTGCGCGGTGCCAGCCAGCCAGTCACGACCATCGGCGCTCAGATCGAGCCGCTGCTGCTGCACCTGATTCAGCAGTTCGTGAATGCGGGCTTCACGTTCGCGGCGGCTCATGAGCGATGCTCCTCCAACAGCGTGCGGTCGGTATCCAGCTCTTTACGCGTATGACGCAGCAGCGTTGACTGGCGCGATTTGTAAAGAGTCCATAAACCGAAGATCAACGCCAGCGCAAACAGCACGCCAGTGGTGATCGCGATGGCCATCAGACGATATTGTGCATCGACCGCCCAGATGATAAGCACCATCAGGCTCATTAGACCGAAAGCGGTGAACAGCATGGTCAGGCCAACCATCATCAGCATCTGAATCAGGTTTGCCTTCTCCTCTTCCAGTTCGACGATCGCCAGTCGGACACGCGTCTCGACCATGCTAACCAAAGTGGTAACTATCCGCTGACCGATGTTAAAGACCCCTTTGCCGGGGCCGTGGCTTTGCTGACTATCACTCATCATTAACGCCGTGAGATTAAAATGCCGATTAGAATACCTACCGCTGCCCCGATGCCTACGCCGTGCCATGGATTGTCGCGCACGTATTCATCTGCCTTTTCCGCCGCTTCACGCGTGGTTTGTGCGATACGTTCGCCAGAATCACCCAGGCGTTCACGGGAGCTTTCAATAGCACCACGCGCTTTATGACGCAGTTTATCCAGCTCGCCTTTGGATTTATCTGCTGAACTACTCAGCACTTCTTCCAGGGTATCAGCCAGATTTTTCAATTCAGCGCGCAGATGTTCAGAGGTTGTTTCTTTAGCCATGGAAATCTCCTTTTACAGCATGTAGTTAAGTCCGATTAATAAGGTTCAGCTTCAAGCTTTTTCAGTTCGTGCTGTGCCTCTTCTAGCTTACGTTCGCGCTTCTCAATTTTGTCTTTATCGCCGTCCTGACGCTCTTCCTTCAGCTCACGCTCGCGCTCGGCGATTTTATGCTTCTGCTCTGCGATGCGTTCGCTGTGTGCCGATTTCAGTTTCTCATCGGTGCAGCCTGCGCGGACTTCGGTCAACGCACGCTCCAGCCCGGTTACGCGGCGCTGGTTGTCATGCTGCTTCGCCATATCGATCTCGCGCTGAATATCTTGCTCTTTTTGTTGGCAGAGCGATTCAGCCGCCAGCAGCGAACCCGAGAGTGAGAAAAGAATAGCACCTAGCAGTAATTGATGTTTCATCAGGTAGTAACCTTCCATTGTTGATGACCTGCCATAGACTGGACAGGAGAGGCATCCCAGCATGTCTTAGGCTTACGCTACCTCTAAGGATAGACAGCAGACGAAAAAATTCAAAGAAGACGCGGGGATAGCGAGGATTAGCTTACCGCCCGACTTAGCGTCAGGCGGTAACATTTAACTGTATGTTGGGCGAGTGGCGTCAGGATATTGCTGCGAAGCCTGTGGGCCGGCAGCCACAACGAAGCCTTGTGGTAACAGGCGTTTCAGAACTTTCTGTGCCGCCAGACTCTGTTCTTCATTCTCAAAATGAATCACCAGCGCGTCGCCAGAGGGCGTAATACTTTTGATACGCACGCCCTGCGCGGAAAGTTGCTGATACAGGTAAAAACCATCGGGCAGATTGGTGCCGCTATTCGCCACGCGGATTTGCACCACAGTTTCATGCTGCATCAAGTTCGGAATGAAACAGACGGCCAGCAACGCGAAGGCGCCACCCAGCGCCCAAGGCAGTAAACGCCTTGGGAATCCACGGAGTTTGATCATGGCTGTGAATTCCCGTTGCGAGTTGACTGACGCTTACGCCAAAGCACGACTAAAGAACCGACCAGACCGATCACCAGCAGCACCAGCGGCAGCAGCATCAGACACAACATCAACTCATCTTCGTAACGACGGAAAATCGGCGTTTTGCCCAGCGCGAAGCCCAGCACGGTGAGAATCAGTACCCACAGGAAGCCACTTACCCAGTTAAAGAACTGGAAGCGCGCGTTACTCAGGCCAGAAAGACCCGCGATGGTAGGCAGCAAAGTACGCACAAAAGCAATAAAGCGACCAATCAGCAGGGCAGATAAGCCGTGGCGATGGAACAGGGCGTGCGCGCGCTGGTGATATTGCGCGGGCAAATGCGATAGCCAGTTTTGCACGGTGGGCGTGTTACCCAGCCATCGCCCCTGGATGTAACTCACCCAGCAGCCCAGGCTGGCGCCGGTGGTCAAAATCAGCAGAGTAAGTGGGAAACCCATGGTGCCTTTAGCAATCAGAACGCCGACCAGAATCAGTAAACTGTCGCCAGGCAGAAAAGCGGCGGGGAGCAGTCCATTTTCTAAAAACAGAATCATGAACAACACACCATAAATGGCCCAAACCAGCGTGGGGTCGGAGAGCATTTCGTAATCCTGCTGCCATAAGGCATGCAGCAATGCTTGCAAAATATCCATCAATCATTCCTGAACATCATTGTTAAACGTGCCCGTGAGGGGCTTAGGCGCAGACTGGCGTTGGTTATACATTTTAGATAAGCAGCCTGAGCAGGAGTTTCCGGATCCTTCCAGAATTGATTGTTAAATCAGCGACTTTTAAAAGCCCTGTCGCAAAGGGTAATAAAAGGGCGATAACTGTAACAAAAATAACGTTATCCAGACAGGGGAAAGTGCCTGCCGCACAGGAGTTTTACCTTTAGACGCAGGTGGTCAAAAGGAGCTTTACATGAGCTGACACTATTGCAGACTAACTGACTTTTTCGGCAACAAAATGCCTGAAAAATAAGCAGGATCAGCGTGGGTTTTCGCTAGCTTCCGGCAGGATGACCGGATTTTCCGCAAACATGTAACGATCAACGTTAAATTCGAAATCGTCAGTCGTCGCGTTGAACAGCATCTGTTTAGTGTTTTCCAGATGTTGCCACATTGCCAGCTTACTGGCGGCGGGATCTTTGCGTATGAGTGCTTTGAGGATCTGGTCGTGATCGTCACACCAGCTGGTGATATTTTTGGCATCAATATGCTCATGCAATTTGAGCCAGTAGGGATTGTGCAGACGATGCAGCCACATTTTTTCAACAATCGCCGCTAAGGCGCTGTTTTGCGTGGATTGCGCGATGCGTACGTGAAACTCCATATCCCAGGCGGAGTCGCGCGAGTGATCTTCCTGACGTGCTTTTTCCTGAATCGCCATCAGTGCCACAATGTCCTGCCGCGTCACCTGCGTGGCGGCAAATTCGGCAACGTTACTCTCAATCAACTGACGTGCCTGTAACAGCTCGAAGGGACCGAAATTAGCGAACTCCAGCTGGCTGGATGTCACCACGCGATTCTGCTGCTGATTACTCATCACGTGGATGCCGGAGCCTTTACGCACCTCCACGTAACCTTCCACTTCCAGCATGATAATCGCTTCGCGCACCACGGTGCGGCTCACCTGCATCTCTTCCGCGATCAGACGTTCGGCGGGCAGTTTGTCGCCGATGCTGTAATCGCCTGCTTCAATACGGCGTTTAAGTTCGCTGGCGAGCTGTTGATACAAGCGTCGTGATTCGGTCAGGTCCATTGCGCCGTCCGCTGTGGAATAAAGTTGAGTTGTTATACCACTTCAGCCGCATAGAGGAAATGGGCTGGCCAGCGCCAGCCCGAAGAGGATTAATAACTTTCTTAACGGATTACCTTACGGCTTAAACGTTTCATTCGAAAGCGGCTGGTTTTCTCACTCATGACGTTCCTGGCCTCTGCCATAAATGCGTAGCAATTGAGTCAAGTGCCAACTTGTTATACATCTTTGAAGTTTCAATGCTATCGCGTAACTTCTCCCCTCGAAGTTTATTATCTTTAAATTAATTAAAAACAAATGCTTATTTGTTGTTATCTGCGGGCTCATCTCTATACCCACAGTGAAACTGTCATTATTGTGAGTCGGATCGCAAACAATTATCCCGTTCGCCTAAATTGGTATGATAACTTTGAGTCAAAGCCACTTGGCCACAAAGAGGAAGCAGGTATGTCGCGTTTTATGAGTGAGGATTTTCTACTCGACACCGAGTTCGCCCGTCGTCTGTACCATGACTACGCTAAAGATCAGCCGATTTTCGACTATCACTGTCACTTGCCGCCGCAGCAGATTGCCGACAACTACCGCTTCACCAACCTCTATGACATCTGGCTGAAAGGCGATCACTACAAATGGCGAGCAATGCGCGCCAACGGCGTGCCGGAGACGTTGTGCACCGGTGATGCCAGCGATCGTGAGAAATTCAATGCCTGGGCGCGCACCGTGCCGCATACCATCGGCAATCCGCTTTATCACTGGACGCACCTTGAACTACGTCGACCTTTCGGTATCACTGACGTGCTGCTGAATGAACAGAGCGCCGATGTCATTTGGCAGCAGTGTAACGAACTGCTGGCGCAGGATGCATTTAGCGCACGCGGCATCATGCAGCAGATGAATGTGAAGATGGTCGGTACCACCGACGATCCGCTCGATGACCTGCAGCACCACCGCAAGCTGGCGCAGGACAGCAGTTTTGGCGTCAAAGTGCTGCCGAGCTGGCGTCCGGACAAAGCCTTTAATATTGAGCTGGAGAGTTTCCTACCGTGGATTCAGCGCCTGGAGCAGGTGGCGGATGTCAGCGTGCAGCGCTTTGACGATCTGCGCCGTGCTTTGAGCCAGCGACTCGATCACTTCGCCGCGCACGGCTGCAAAATCTCCGATCACGCGCTGGATGCGGTGGTGTTTGCGGAAGCTGATGAAGCCACGTTGGATGCCATTTTGGCGCGTCGTCTGCAAGGCGCGGCACCTTCCACAGAAGAGACGGCACAATTTAAAAGTGCGGTGCTGGTGTGGCTGGGTAGCGAATATGCGCGCCGCGGCTGGGCGCAGCAGTATCACATTGGCGCGCTGCGTAACGCCAATCGCCGCCAGTTCGACATCCTCGGCCCGGATGTGGGCTTCGATTCGATCAACGATGCGCCGCTGGCGATTCCGCTGGCGCGCTTGCTGGATGCGCAGAACCGCAATAATGCGCTGCCAAAAACCATCCTCTACTGCGTCAACCCGCGCGATAACGAAGTGCTGGCCACCATGGCGGGCAATTTCCAGGGTGAAGGCGAACCGGGCAAGATGCAGTTTGGTTCGGCGTGGTGGTTCAACGATCAGCTCGACGGCATGCAGCGCCAAATGACCCAGCTGGCGCAAATCGGCCTGCTGAGCCGCTTTGTCGGCATGCTCACCGATAGCCGCAGTTTCCTCTCCTACACGCGCCACGAATATTTCCGTCGCCTGCTATGCCAGATGATCGGCAACTGGGTAGAACGTGGCGAAGCGCCGGCCGATGAGGCGTTGTTAGGGCAGATGGTGCAGAACATCAGTTTTAACAATGCGCGCGATTACTTCGGCATTGAGCTGGGAGCCTGATGATGCAGCGACTCAACCGCCAGAATTTCCCCGGAGCGCACTATAGCGAGCGCGTCATCCAGTTCGGTGAAGGCAACTTCCTGCGTGCCTTTATCGATTGGCAACTCGACTGGCTTAATCAGCATCAACACACCGACGCGGGCGTAGTCGTGGTGCGGCCGCGCAACCGCGTAGTGGAAGAGACGCTAAATCAGCAAGAAGGTCTATACACCACGCTGATTCGCGGACTAAACGCCGCGGGTGAGCAGGTGAGTGAAACCCGGCTGATTCGTAGCGTGAATCGTGAAATTCAGCCGTATCAACAATTTGAAGATTTTCTTGCGTTGGCGCGTGCGCCGCAGATGCGCTTTGTATTCTCCAATACCACCGAAGCCGGCATTGTTTTTGTCGCAGAGGATCGGCTGGACGATGCGCCGGCGTCCTCGTTTCCCGGCAAGCTGACGCAGTTGCTGTGGGCGCGCTTTAACCACTTTGCTGCGGCCAGCGATAAAGGTTGGCTCATCGTGCCTTGCGAACTGATCGATTATAACGGCGACACGCTGCGCGAGTTGGTAATGCGCTACATCAAGCATTGGCAGCTGCCGCCGGAGTTTGCGCGCTGGCTGCAGGATCACTGTGCTTTCTACAACACGCTGGTGGATCGCATTGTCACCGGCTATCCGGCCGACAGCGCGGCAATTGAGGCGCAGTTGGGCTATCAGGATCGCTATCTGGTGGCGGGCGAAGTCTATTACCAGTTTGTGATTCAGGGGCCGGATGCATTGGCTCAGGAGCTGAAGCTTGACACGCTGGCGCCGGAAGTGAAGCTGGTGGATGACATCACGCCGTACAAAGCGCAGAAAGTGGCGATTCTTAACGGTGCACACACCGCGCTGGTGCCGGTAGCGTTTCAGGCGGGAGTGGAGAGCGTCGGAGAAGCGATGGACGACGCGCAAATTGCCGGCTTTGTTGATGCCCTGCTGCGCGAGGAAGTGATCCCGACGCTGGATCTGCCGCGCGATGAGCTGCACGCCTTCGCCGACGCGGTGCAGCGCCGTTTCCGCAATCCCTTTATTCGCCATGCGCTGCTTTCGATTGCCCTAAACGGCATGACCAAATTCCGTACCCGTTTACTGCCACAGCTACTGCTGGCGCAGCAGCAAAACGAGCAATGGCCTGCACGTCTGACCTTCGCCTTTGCCGCGCTGCTGGCATTTTATCGCGGTGAAGAGGGTGAGCGTCGCTGGCCGCTGCAGGACGACGAACACTGGCTGCAGCGTTTTGCTGAGCTATGGCCAGCGGTACATAACGATAAACAGACCCCGGAACAGTTGGTGCGCGCGGTACTCAGCGATGCCAACCACTGGGGCGAAGATCTCACTCAGCGGCCAGGATTAGTGGCTGCGGTAAGCCAACACCTGCAAAACATCATCGTCCACGGGATGCGGACGGCGCTGACCCAACTGAGATAACGCTATGCAAGATGCCATTAGAATTCATTCACGCGATAACGTTGCTGTAGCGTTGCGCGATTTGCCCGCCAATACCCAGGTCGAGATTAATCAACAAGCGATTACCTTGCAGCAGGAGGTCGGGCGCGGTCACAAGTTTGCCCTGCAGCCTTTAGCCGCCGGTGAACTGGTGATCAAGTACGGCTTGCCGATCGCCCATGCTACTCAGCCGATCGCTGCGGGTGAAATCATTCACTCCAGCAATGCACGCACCAATCTGAGCGACGTGGACGAGTATGACTATCAGCCCGATTTTCTCGCGCTGCCGCCACAGGCCGGTGACCGCGACGTACAGATCTATCGTCGTGCCAGCGGTGAGGTAGGCATCCGCAATGAGCTGTGGATCCTGCCCACCGTGGGTTGCGTAAACGGTATTGCGCGGCAGATCCTGACACGCTTTATGAAAGAGACCCATGACGCTGAAGGTATTGATGGCGTGCACCTGTTTAGTCATCCGTTTGGCTGCTCGCAGCTCGGACAGGATCACGAGAACACCCGGACCATGCTGCAAAATATGGTGCGGCACCCCAATGCTGGCGCCGTACTGGTGATTGGCCTGGGCTGCGAGAACAATCAGGTCGATGTGTTCCGCGAAACGCTCGGTGGCTTTGATAGCGATCGCGTGCAGTTTATGGAGTGTCAGAAGCAGGATGATGAAGTGGAAGCGGGGCTGGAACGCCTGCATGCGCTTTATCAGGCGATGCGTGCGGACAAGCGTCAGCCGGGCAAACTTAGCGAGCTGAAGTTTGGTCTGGAATGCGGCGGCTCAGACGGCTTTTCCGGTATCACTGCCAACCCGATGCTGGGCTGTTTCTCCGATCAGATGATCGCCAACGGCGGCACCACGGTGTTAACGGAGGTGCCGGAGATGTTTGGCGCGGAGCGTATTCTGATGAGTCGTTGTCGCGATGAAGCCACTTTCAACAAAACCGTGGCGATGATTAACGACTTCAAGCGCTACTTTATCGATCATCAGCAGCCCATCTACGAGAACCCATCGCCGGGAAACAAAGCAGGCGGCATCACCACGCTGGAAGAGAAGTCGCTTGGCTGTACGCAAAAGGCCGGACAAAGCCAAGTGGTGGATGTGCTGAAGTACGGTGAGCGCTTACACACGCCGGGGCTCAATCTGTTGAGCGCGCCGGGTAATGATGCGGTAGCCACCAGCGCGCTGGCAGGCGCGGGCTGTCATATGGTGCTGTTTACTACCGGACGCGGCACGCCGTACGGCGGTTTTGTACCAACGGTGAAGATCGCCACCAATATGCAGTTGGCCGAGAAAAAACCGCACTGGATCGATTTTAATGCCGGGCGCCTGATTGAAGGCATGAGTATGGAGGCGATGCTGGCGGATTTCGTCGATATGATTGTAGCGATTGCCAATGGCCAACCGGCGCGCAATGAAACCAACGATTTCCGCGAGTTAGCCATCTTCAAAAGCGGTGTGACTTTGTGAGGTCGCCATTGATGGCGTAATGCCGATCAGTTAAGCGCTGAGCGACTTTCGTTCGCCATCGGCTG
>NZ_AKIU01000053.1:0-42348 GCF_000282675.1 Pantoea sp. GM01
AAAACGGCGCCAGCCACGCCAGCACTAAGGTATAAGCGCCGGTGCCGATACCAAAGAAGATCATCAGCAGCCAGGCGCGGCGTGCGCGATCCGCGCGGGGAGCGGTGCGGTGTTGTGCTGGCGCGCTGCCGGGCGAACCTATCAGCCACAACAGCAGTGCAATCGCAGCGGGTAACAGCGGAATCGCGAGCGTTACCGCCAAGCCCTGGGCGTTCGCCAATGGCACGGCACTGGCTGCCGCAATCGCTGCGCCTGCCATGATGCCGGTGGTGAACAGCGCCATCAGCGTGCCCGCTTTCGCGCCGAAGTGACGTTTAATCTGCGCCGGCATCAACGCCTGAATTAAGCCAATACCACAGCCCGCCACCAGCGCACTGACAATCAATGCGGCGGCGGATTGATCGAATCCACGCGCCAGGCTGGCCAGCGCCAGTAACAGCAATCCCGCCGCAATGCCACGCACTTCGCCCAGCGTACGCAGCAGCAGCGGACCGGCCAGCGCCGCTAATCCCATCATGATCACCGGTAAGGTAGTCAGCAGACTTAGCTGCGTCGCGCTAAGCTGCGTGTCCTGTTGCAGCAGCGGAAATAGCGGCCCCATCGCCGCCATTATCGGCCGCAGATTCAGCGCGATAACAAAAACCAGTAAGGCAAACATCCCAACCGCAGGTAAAGTACGATTCACTTTGCAACTCCTTGCACATCAAAAGTATCTTAACGTTAAGATACTTATCGCAACAGCAATAGCCCCTGCGCACAAAGCAACAAATTAAAGTTAGGAGGGCAAGGCTGAATAACACATACCAATCGTAGCGGCGCAATTTATTGCGCAATGCCTGGATGGGCATTTAGCCGTCATTGAGATGCGCGATAAATCGCGCCGCTACGGATGGTGCAAAATGTATAAAAGTTAATGAATGGAGAATCAGATTGGCGGATCACGTTGATTTTGTAATGGAACAGTGGACCAGCGCTATGCCTGAGCTGGATGCATCATCAATGGCGGTGTTTGGTCGCATGCTGCGCATCATGCAGCATCTGGCGAAAACCCGCGCGGCGGCACTGGCACCTTTTGGTTTCCGCGATGGCGAATTTGATGTGCTGGCGACGCTGCGGCGCGCAGGTGCGCCCTATCGCTTATCGCCGACGCAGCTGTATAAATCCTTGCTGGTGACTTCGGGTGCCATGACCAATCGGCTCAATCGACTGGAAGACGTGGGTTTGATAATGCGTGTCGCCGATCCTGATGATAAGCGCAGCACGCTGGTGGCGCTCACCGACGCTGGCCTCGCAAAGATTGAGCAGGCGCTGCAAGTGCATACGCAAACGCAAAACCACTTGCTGAGCACGCTGGATGATGCGCAGCAGCAGCAACTGCAATCTCTGCTCAGTCAACTGTTGGTGGCAAGCGAAACGGGAAGTTAATTCGCGGTTATCGATGTGTCAAAATATGAATTAATTCAGCGCTTTTTCCGTTAAAGTATGCCTCCCGCTCGGCATTGTTACGGATTAGAGATGAGCAACAAATACGCCCCGTCGCAAATACTTCTTCACTGGTTGACCTTTCTGTTGGTCGTCACTGCGTATTGCACCATGGAATTTCGTGGACTGGCAACGCGCGGTTCATGGCAAGGCTTCGCGATGATCATTGGTCACTTCAGCGCCGGCAGTTGTGTGCTGGTGCTGATGCTGTCACGCGTGATGCTGCGTTTTCGTCATCGCAGCCCGGCAATTATACCCAAGCCCCCGCACTGGCAAACCGGCCTGGCGCATCTGATGCATCTGGCGATCTACCTGTTTTTCATCGTATTGCCGACGCTGGGCATTTTGTCGCGCTTCTATATGGGCCGCACATGGTGGATTTTCGGCATTCCGATGCCGGTGAGTGGCGATCCCGATCCCGATTTTGCTGACATGATTGCAGACTGGCACGAAACCCTCGCGCCTTATGGCTATTGGCTGATTGGCATTCACGCGGTTGCCGCATTAGCGCACCATTATCTGTTCAAAGACAATACGTTATTGCGCATGATGCCATCGCGTCGCTCACGTTAACACGCGTAGTGACAACGTCACGCAGCCTGACTAAAACGTCAGACTAAAACTGTCGTCGAGCAAAACTAAAATCTCGCTATCCGGCAAGCCATTTTCCAGCGTGATGCTGAGCCAGTGCTCTTTATTCATATGGTAAGCCGGATAGACGCCATGCTGTTGACGCAGCGAACCATTCAGTTCGGGCCGGGTTTTAATGTTCATCACGTCGATCACCGGGCCATCCGGCAAACCGAGTTTGTGGCTCTCCAGCGGGAACACCAGCGCAAACCATTTGCGATGTCGAGGATGACGCAGCACCGCGTATTCACTGTGTTTTTTCCAGGGATAATCGGGTTCTACCTGATAGTGCCGATGAATGTAGTCGAACAGCTGCTGGCGTGTCATGCATCCTCCGTGGTGAACCACGCGCAAAAAAAGCACGTGCGAAGCCATCATACTAATCAGTAAAGACTACACTGCGTATTGATTTTTTTGCGCTGAAACAGCGCCCTTTAACCAGGGAAGTGAATGATGTTTCATCTGATTTTCAGCATACCGAGCTGGTATGTAATCGCGCGGTTTATATTCCCGTTAGCGATGCCGCTGCTATTAAAAATTGTTCTCTCTCTACTGGTGTTACTGGCTTCACAGTATCTGCTGGTCAGTCGATTTACCTCCGGCAGCATGTTCTCGCCGGAAATGCCCCGCGCCATCGTCATTCTGTTCAACTGGGGTTTTAGCGCCGTTTTGTTTCTCGCGCTCACCCAGTTTGTGATTGATGTGGTGGCGCTGCTCTCGCTGTTATTCCGTCATCCGTTTGAAATCGTGCCGGCAATTCGTTATGTGGCGGCGGCTTTTGCTTTCATCCTTGCCACCGTCGGCGTTTATCAGGCGATACGCGTTCCGCCGGTTAAAGATGTGACCATCGCCATTAAAGATCTTCCCCGTGAGTTCGAAGGCTATCAGCTGCTGCAGCTGACCGATATGCACATCACCAAACTCTTCAATGAGAAGTGGACGCGCGCGCTGGTGCAAAAAGCCATGACGCTGGATGTCGATCTGATTCTGGTGACCGGTGATGTGATTGATGGCACGTTGCACAATCGCCGCGCGGACGTGGAGCCACTGCGCGGTTTACATGCGCCTGATGGTGTTTTCGCCATCACCGGCAACCATGAATATTTCTTCGAGCAGGAGCGCTGGACCGCGCATCTGGCATCGCTGGGACTCGAACCCTTGCTTAATCGCCATACCGTAATTAACCGCCATGGCGCAGAGCTGGTGATTGCCGGCATGCCGGATACCTCAGCTTCACGTCGCGGTGCCGTGGGGCCGGATTTAGATTTGGCGCTGGCAGGCGCACCGGAAAATGCGCCGGTAATTCTGCTCGATCACCAGCCGCGCAATGCACGGCAAAACGCCGTGAAGAACATCGATCTGCAGCTGTCCGGACATACGCACGGCGGCCTGATTGTGGGCTTTGACCGGCTGTTTGCCAAACCTAACGCGGGTTTTGTCTCGGGGTTGTATCAGGTGGATGGCATGCAACTCTATGTCAACAACGGAACCGCACTTTGGCCGGGCATGGCGGTTCGCTTAGGCCGACCATCGGAGTTAACTCGCATTACCCTGCAGCGTAAAGAGTAAAGCGCTCACTCAGGTCGCCAGCGCGCATTGAGGCTTCAATGCGCGCAGCACATCAGCGCCGCGACGCATCCCACAATCTCATCATCTGCGCGATGCCCCGCTCAATCTCCGCGAGGGGAACGTTATCCCGCGCCAGCGTTGAGATTCCCAGCATAAAACTGTTGAAGCTGACCGCCAGTGCCAGCGTCTCCTCATCATTTTTCAACTCTCCACTGCTGATGCCTCTCTCAACGCAATGCTTAATGCCTGCACCGGTACGCATGCGCGACGCCTCAAGCGGTTTCAGCACGTGACGATTCTCTTCGGCGCAGGATGACATCACGCTGAGCGCAACCATGCATCCGCGCGGATGCGAAGGATCGTACTGCATTCTGGCGGAGTTCAGCAGCGCCGTCTCCAGCGCCTGCCGGGCGGGTAAGCGGCTATCCCACAACGCTTCCGTTACCTGGGCATGCGTTTGCAGATAACAGTTCGCCGCTTCAGCAAACAGTGCTTCTTTCGATCCAAACGCGGCATAGAAGCTTGGCGCGGTTATCCCCTTGCCTATTGATGCTTTCAGCTGCGCGAGCGAGGTGGAATCGTAGCCATTTTGCCAAAAGAGGTGCATGGCTTTCACTACTGCTTCATCCCGGTCAAATTGTCTTGGTCTGCCTGTTCTCATCATCAACTCCTCCGCTATTTATACTAATCGATACAGAATTCATTGACAACGTACAGCACCACTACGCAATATAAATACCGATCGATACATATATTGATACTACGCGATGGCGTTGTTCTTAATCACCTAAAGGCTTAACGATGAAATTAGATAAACATGGAGAAGCGCAGCAACTGCCGATATTGGCGCTGCTGGCGCTGGCGATGGCGGGCTTTATTTGTATTTTGACGGAGACGATACCCGCTGGTTTGCTGCCGCAAATCAGTCAGGGACTGGCTATTTCGCCTGCGCTGGCGGGTCAGCTGGTTACCGCGTATGCCGCCGGTTCCCTGATCGCAGCGATTCCGCTGACGCTGCTGACACGAAGCTGGTCACGCCGCGGGGTTCTGTTGAGCACCGTCGGTGGATTTCTGGTTTTTAACACGCTCACCGCCGTCTCTTCTAACATCACCCTCATTTTAATCGCGAGATTTTTAGCCGGGGCGTCGGCGGGCTTAGCGTGGAGTTTGATTGCGGGCTATGCACGCAGAATGGTGATTCCCTCGCTGCAGGGACGTGCATTGGCACTCGCCATGGTAGGCACGCCAATTGCGCTCTCATTGGGCGTTCCAGCGGGAACCTGGATGGGATCGTTACTTGGATGGCGTCTGACTTTTGCCGTGATGTCGGGGCTGTCGATCATCCTGATTGGCTGGATACTGCTGGCCGTGCCGAATTATCCCGGCCATTCCGCCAAGCAAAAAATGCCGCTCGCGGCGGTATTACGTCTGCCCGGCGTACGCTCCGTGCTTGGCGTGGTGCTGGCGTGGATGCTGGCGCATAACATTCTCTATACCTATATCGCACCCTTTATTGCCTCGGCGGGACTGGCGGCGCGAGTGGATCTGGTGCTGCTGATCTTTGGCATTGCCGCGCTGGGCGGGATTTTCATCACCGGCAAAATTATCGATACCCATCTGCGCAAAGCGGTGCTGTTATCCCTGTCGATGTTTGCGGCGGTAGCGCTGGTGTTTGGCTTGATCACGTTAACACCCGGCGTGATCTATCCAGGCGTCGCCGTCTGGGGGCTGACATTCGGCGGTGCCGCGACACTGCTCCAGACGGCATTGGCCGATGCCGCCGGTGAATATGCCGACGTCGCGCTATCAATGAATGTCGTGACTTGGAACAGCGCCATCGCCCTCGGCGGTTTAACCGGCGGGATGCTGCTCAAGCATGCCGGTTCCCAATCGTTCCCGTGGGCGATCCTCATATTGCTGTTGGTCGCATTAGCGATTGCCCTGCATGCACATCAGGGTTTCCCAGCGATGAGCAGCAGAGCCAAAGCGTCACTTAGCCCTGCCAGTGAGACTGAGTGATAACGGACAGCACGCGTACGGCATAACGGCAAAAAATTAAAAGCCGGACGCAATGTCCGGCTTATTAAGTTGCGTTACGCTTTAGCAAACGCCAGCAGATCGGGGTTAATCTGCTCAGGATGGGTCGCGAACATACCGTGTGACAAACCCGGATAAGTTTTCAGCGTGCCATGCTTCAGCAATTTGATGGCTTTGTGTGCTGAGTCATCAATCGGTACCACCTGATCGTCTTCACCATGCAGCACCAACACCGGCACGCCAATCGCTTTCAGATCCTCGGTAAAATCGGTTTCAGAGAAGGCAGCGATACAGTCGTATTGCGCTTTGGCGCCGCCCGCCATGCCCTGACGCCACCAGTTATCAATCAATCCCTGGCTGATTTTCGCGCCTGGACGATTAAAACCGTAGAACGGCCCTGCCGGCACATCGATAAAGAATTGCGCGCGGTTGGCTGCCAGCGCCGCGCGGAAACCGTCAAACACCGACTTTGGTAAACCTTGCGGATTGGCTGCGGTTTTCAGCATGATTGGCGGCACCGCGCCCATCAATACCGCCTTCGCCACCCGACCTTTCTCAGCGTGCGCCACATAACGCGCCACTTCGCCACCGCCGGTAGAGTGACCAATATGGATAGCGTTGCGCAGATCCAACGCCCTGGCCAGTTCCGCGACGTCGGCTGCGTAGGTGGTCATATCATTGCCGCTGTCGGTTTGATCGGAACGCCCATGTCCGCGACGGTCGTGGGCGATAACGCGGTAACCTTCGGCTAAGAAGAACAACATTTGGTTGTCCCAGTCATCGGCGCTTAAAGGCCAGCCGTGGTGAAACACCACCGGTTGTGCGTTTTTTGGGCCCCAGTCTTTGTAGAAGATGCGGGTACCGTCTTTAGTAGTGATGATGCCGTTGCTCATTTTAGAATCTCCAGACTGTGATGATAATGATGTTAAACCGGTGGCGAAGGCCGAATGCGCCAGCCCGATGCTGGCTGACAGCGTACCGCCAAGAACCAATAAACTTCGTCGTGAAATCGCTAACTGTTCAATCACTGCACCTGACATATTCAATCCCTGTTAATGCTGATTGCTGTTCGATGGATGCATTGTCAGGGAAAACGGCAAGGTGTAATATTGTCATTAATGACACATTAAGGGCCGTAAGTGACAAATGATAAAATCAGCTGAAAACCACGTTGTTGCCGAGGTCGGCCTGGTGATGTATCCCGATTGCCAGCTCGCGGCGATATATGGACTGACCGATATGTTCAGGATCGCCGCAGAGTGGGCGGAGAATATCTCCGGAGAGGAACGCAAACGAACCATCCGCGTATCGCATTGGCAGATAGACCCAAACAGCGACCACATGCAGTGCGTCTGGGATAGTCATCCTGAGACGCCGCATCGTTTAAGCTACGTGATTGCGCCGCCAAGCCTGGTGGTGCCCGCCAGGATGGTGCCGATGAAGGTGCCTGCCGCCTGGATGAGCGAGCTGTATAACGCGGGTGTTACCCTGTGTTCGGTATGCGCCGGCGCATTTGTGCTGGCTGAAACCGGGCTAATCGATCATCGCCGCGCCACCACGCACTGGGCGTTTGCGCAGACGCTGGCAGAGCGTTTTCCGGCGGTTGAGGTGGCGGTAGAAAATATGGTTATCGACGATGGCGATATTATTACCGCTGGCGGGATACTGGCATGGACGGATTTAGGTTTGACGCTGATCGAAAAAGTGTTAGGTACCGGCACCATGTTAGCCACCTCGCGCTTCTTGCTTGTCGATCCGCCGCGACGTGAACAAAGTACCTATTCCGCTTTCATTCCTAACTTTGAGCACGGGGATAGTCAGATTCTGCGCGCGCAGCACCACCTGCATGCACGCTATGCCGAACAACACAGTATTGAGACCATGTCCGAGCTGGCAAGCATGACGCCACGCACTTTCCTGCGTCATTTTCAGAAAGCGACCGGCATGCGCCCAACGGATTATTTACAGCAGGTGCGTATTATGAAAGCGCGCGATGCGCTTGAGCTGAGCAATCGTGCTGTCGATCAGATCGCGTGGGAAATTGGCTATAGCGATCCTTCCGCCTTCCGGAAAATATTCCGTAAACTCACCGGCATCACGCCTGGCCAGTATCGGCAGCGGTTTGGCACCCAGGAACGGGTGCCAAACGCTTAAGACATCAACTCAGCTGGAAACGCCCAACGGTGTTCTCCAGCTGCGATGCCTGATCTTCCAGCGAACTGGCGGCGGCGGACATCTCCTGCACCAGCGCGGCATTCTGCTGCGTGGTGCTGTCCATTTCATTGACTGCGATAGTGACCTGGCTGATACCGCGCGCTTGTTCATCGGAGGCAATAACAATTTCACCGATGATGGTGCGCACCGAGTTTACCGCCTGCGTCATCTCCTGCATGGTTCTGCCGGCATCCTGCACCAGCTGCACCCCGCTACCAACGCGCTGCGTCGACTCCTCAATCAGCGCACCGATATCCTTCACCGCATTGGCGCTGCGCTGCGCCAGATTCCGCACTTCCGATGCCACCACGGCAAAACCGCGCCCCTGCTCACCGGCGCGTGCGGCTTCAACTGCGGCGTTAAGCGCCAGAATATTGGTCTGGAAGGCGATGCTATTAATAATCGCCGTGATATCGCCAATCTTCTTCGCGCTGTCGTCGATCTGTGCCATGGTTTGCACCACCTCACCCACCAGCGTTTCCCCACGGCTGGCGATGTGCGTGGCGTTATCGGTCAGCGTTGTCGCCTGATGCGCATTGGTGGCGTTGTGTTTCACCGTCGCGGTGATCTGCTCCATGCTGGCAGCAGTTTGCTCCAACGCGGCAGCCTGCTGTTCAGTGCGTGATGCCAGATTTAGGTTGCCGCTGGCGATCTCACCCGCGCCCTGACGTACCGATGAACTGGCGTCCTGAATCTGCCCAACGATCTCACGCAGCTGGTTTTGCATGGTATGCAGCGCATAGAACAAGCTGCTGTTATCGCGCCCTTTCAGGGTGATGACGTTATCCAGTTTGCCATCGGCCACCGCCAGCGCGATGGTTGCCGCTTCCAACGGTTCGCCACCAATGGGTTTCAGCACCTTACGGTTAAACAGCATGCCGAGCAGCGTACACACCACCAGAATACTGATGATCATCAGGATTACCGCGTGGATCAGCTGGCGATGCGCGGCGGCCATCACTTTGCTCACCGGCGCCACCACGCCGAGATACCATTGCTGATCGCTGTTACCGATTGTCACCGGCTGCCAGGTCACCAGCGCATCTTCACCGAGCAACGCATCGTGTTGTTCCGTTACGCTATGGCTGAAGTTGTGGGTATCGCCCTTCCACGCTTTGCTAGTCTGGCTTTTATCCGGATACGAAACCACCTTGCCAGCACTGGAGAGCAGCATCGCATAGCCGCTGCCATCCCAGGGTTTGATTTTATTCACCTCCTCCTGCAGCGAAGCCAGCGAAATATCCGACGTCACTACGCCCCACAGCTTGCCCTCGCTGACAATTGGTGCCGCGACGGAGGTCAGCAGCGTTGGCACGCCGTTGTAGGCGTAGCTGTAAGGCTCAATCAGCGTGTCTTTCTGGCTTTTCTGCGGCAGCAAATAGTAATCGCCCTGACCTGGCGTGAAGATTGAGGTCAGCGGATGCAGGTTGAAATTGCCAGTTTGGTCGCGATCGACAAAAAACGCGTAGCGACCTTTTGGCGCCGCATTCGGCTGGGCGACAAACTCCGCGTCGCGGCCGTCAAAGGCGTTTTCTTCGAAGATCACTGAGATCGAAAGATAGTCTGGATTGTCGCGCAGTGCCGACTCCATCAGTTTGTCGGCGACCTTACGATCCTGAATGCCCGCTGCGGGCAGCGCGATCAGGCTATGGCCGAGGTTGTGGGCAACATCGCGCGCGTAGCTGAGTTGATGCTGAATTTGCAGCGCCTGGCTCTGCGCGATCTGTTGCAGGTAGTTTTCGGCCAGCGACTTTTGTTCATTACTGGATTGCCAGCTCAGCACGCCGATGGTTACGGCAAACCCGAGCGTGATAGTTAAGGCGCCCGTCAGCAGCATCTGCGTGCGGGTGCTCATGGTTTTCTTAGGTGATGCGTGTTTGGCCATTATGGCGCTCCTGGAGTTGACACTTTTCGGTAATCAGAACCACTCCCTGTGCGCGTACATCCCTCTGAAGAGACTATCGGCGCGCGGCGGGGGAACTTGATGGCGAAGGAGGTCGGATCAGAGCGCGGAATCAAAGCAGCGCACATTCCGTAGCGGCGCGATTTATCGCGCAATAAGTTGCGCCGCTACGTAATGTGCGCTTTTGAGAGGGAGACCAGCATCAGGCCAGCGCCCAATGCCGGTCTTTTCCTTAAGCGTTACTTTTTCTCCGGCAACGCGTAGGCCAGCACGTAATCGCCAACCGGCGTCTCCATAAAGTGGTGACCGGCAGCGACAATCACCAGATATTCACGCCCATTCTGCGTGTAGATCATCGGATTGGCCTGGCCACCCGCAGGCAATTCAGTGCTCCACACCTGCTTGCCGGTTTGCATATCGATAGCGCGAATCAAATCGTCGGTTGCTGCGGCAACAAAGATTAATCCGCTCGATGTCACCACCGAACCGCCGTTATTCGGCGTACCGATATTAATCGGCAAACCGGTCGGCAGACCGAACGGACCATTACGACGCGCCGTGCCGAGCGGACGATCCCAAATGGTGCGACCATCACGCATATCAATGGCGCGAATGCCGCCGTACGGGGGCTCTTTGCACAGCATGCCGGTGAACGGCAAGCGCCAGCCCGCATTGACGTTGACTGCATAAGGCACGCCAATTTGTGGATCACCGGCGCCTTCCGCATGCCCTTCATCGTGTGGGTTGTAAGGAATCTCATCACGCGGTTTCCAGCCCAACGCATCCGCTTTGCCGCGTGGCACCAGAATGTTGTAGTTCGGCATATCGTTGTAGTTCGCAATGATGATGCCGCGAGTAGGATCCACGGCAACGCTACCCCAGTCAGAACCGCCGTTATAGCCCGGATACTCAATCGAATGACGATCGGCTTCCGGCGGCGTGTACTGGCCACGGTAGCTGGCCTTCTGGAACTGAATGCGGCATACCAGCTGATCAACCGGGGTTAAGCCCCACATATCCTGCGGCGTCAGATCCGGCTTACTCAGATGATGGAACAGCGAATAGGGCTGCGTGGGCGAGCGCTGATCTGGCTCAATGCCGCCGCCGGTGACTTTACGCTCCTCGACGCCAAACAGTGATTTACCGGTGCGGCGATCCAACACGTAAATCTCACCCTGCTTGGTCGGCATGATGATAGCCGGGATTTTGCCACCGTTTTTATCCGGATAATCCACCAGCGTAGGCTGCGAGCCAGGATCGTAATCCCACACGTCTTTATGTGCGGTCTGGAATGACCAGGCAGGTAAACCGGTGTCGATATTCAGTGCCGTCAGCGATACCGAATACCTGTTCTCCGCCGCTGTCCGCGTGCCGCTCCAGTAATCCCCCGAAGCGTTGCCCACCGGCAAATAGACCAGTCCGAGCTTGTCGTCACCGGTGAACGAGGTCCAGACATCTGGCGAACCGCGTTTATAGGCATGCGGCCCGGTTTTCGGCGTCGCGGTATCCGGTGCTGCCGCATCCCACGCCCACTTCAACTGACCGGTGCGCACGTCGTACGCTTTGATCACGCCCGGTGGGCCAAATGCGCGTTGACCATCAATGGTTTGGTGCGCCACCACTAAGGTATCGCGGATCACCACCGGCGCGGAGTTAATCGCCACATAGCCGTCATAGGTTTCGCCCATATCTTCAGCCAGATTAACCGTGCCTTGATTGCCAAAGCTGCGGCAGACTTCACCGGTTTGCGCATTCAGTTCGATAATGCGTGCGTCCAGCGTGCCGAGAATGATGCGCTGCTGGCAATCGCTGTTATCGCCGGCTGGCGCACTCGTCACTGTGCTGTTTTGTCCGGCGGTGACGTGGCTGTTGGTTTGGCTGTCATACCATGTCAGCCCGCGACAGGCCGCGGTATAAGGAATGGATTTGTCGCTAACTTTAGGATCAAAGTGCCACTTCTCCTTGCCGGTGCTGGCATCCAGGGCAAACACACTATTGCGCGCGCTACAGGTGTAGAGCGTATCGCCCACTTTAATTGGCGTGTTCTCCCCGCCCCAGCGTGCCTTAGGCAAATCGCCAGTACGGAATTGCCACGCCAGCTTGAGATCTTTGACGTTGTCCGGCGTGATTTGACTGGCATTGACGAAGCGCTGAGACGCCAGCGATCCGCCATAGGTATACCAGTCGCCGCTGTCCGGCGTGGAGGCTTTGCCGCTACCGGTATCCGCCATAAAGTTGGCCGAGCCGGCCGCTGGAACGTTGCTGGCCGGCGTTTCATTCAGCGGGGCAAACGGCAGCGCAGCGGCGACAATGAAAGCGACAATTAACACGCTCGCCAGCACGCGTGAGGTGCCACGACTGACGCGTGGCGCCAGATTAGGCAGCTGGAAAGCGAATCAGATGCCCAATATCAGCATCAGTGCAAAGCGCGGCACCCAACGCCAATAGTCGAGACCCGATTCATAAATGGTCCAGATTAACGTGCCGATAAACACCAGCGTAAACCAGGCTGCACCGCTGGTGCGTTTCAAGAAGATCAGCACGGCAGAGATAACTAAACCTATCCCCGCCAGCACGTAATACCAATTACCCCCTAGCGCGACCAGCCAGCCGCCGCCTGCCGCTAATGCAATGCCGAGCAGCAGCAAAACCGTAGCGAACAAGATATTCCAGAGCGAAAGTCTGGTTATTCGATTTGCGATATCCAAAATATGTTTCCCTTTGCCATTAATAATCACAGGTACAAATATTTTTTAACTTCGCTGTAAATTTTAGAATTCATTAACCACTTCGCCGGGTTAATTGGTAAATATGCGCAATATTCGGCACTTTTTATCCGCTTATTTTCCCTATAGTTTCTGGGATAAATTTGAATAGCGCGTCACCGATATTACTTTTGCCGAAATTTTGTAATCACTGATTCTCTCTCATCACCAACCCGCTCCTTTCCTTCTGGTTAATGAGCCGATTACAGGCTATTATTCAGCTCACTAACTGAGCCGAATAGCATTGCTATTCGACTCATGCGACTCCGGAGCAACTTCATGATGTGGATTTGGCAGCAGCCTGACTGGCCGCAGTTCCGCTGGCAGGATGAAAAATTATTGCCACGCTTGCGCCAGCTGCAGCAGCAACGTGGCGTATTGCTGGGGCGCGCCAGCGTGCAAGATAATAGCGATCAACAGACGCTGGATACGCTGCTGAGTAACATCCTGGCATCCTCAGCGATTGAGGATGAACGCGTCAATGCGCAGTCGGTAAGATCGTCTCTTGCGCGCCGTTTGGGCGTTTCGCTCAACCAACCTTATCCGGTTTCCGAACGTTCAGAAGGTTTGGCAACCATGATGATGGACGCCATCACTCAGCGCGATGAAGCGCTCATGCTGCCACGTTTGTGCCAGTGGCATCGTTGGTTGTTCCCCGCAAGTGAATGGACGTTCAAGCGATTGAATGTCGGAACGCTGCGCGGTGAAGAGCCGATGCAGGTGGTTTCGGGCCGTATCGATCGACCAACAGTGCATTTCGAAGCGCCACCGCGCGCCGGGCTGGAAGCGCAGCTCAACGAATTTGTCAGCTGGTTTAATCATAGCCGCGAAGATCCTCTACTTGATCCGCTGCTACGCGCCGCGCTTTGCCACCTGTGGTTTGTCACGCTGCACCCATTTGATGATGGCAACGGACGTATCACCCGCGCCCTGACCGACCTGGCACTGGCACAGGCTGATAGCCAAAGCATCCGTTTGTATGCCATGTCGGCGTCGATTCTGGCGCGACGTGCAGATTATTACCGCATTCTGCAGGAGACGCAGCGTGGCGAACTGGACGTTACGGCCTGGCTGCTGTGGTTTTTCGATGTGCTGAATGACAGCCTGGAGCACGCGCTGGAAGCCGTTACGCGCACGCAAAATAAAGCACGCTTCTGGTTGATGCACAATGCGGCCGAGCTAAGTGCGGAACAAACCCGCGTATTGAATCGTTTGCTGGATGGCGGTGAACAGGGCTTTAGCGATGGCATCAGCGCCGGCCAATATCAAAAGGTGGCGAAAGTGAGTAAAGCCACGGCGACGCGCCATTTAGCGGAATTAGTGATGAAAGGCTGTCTGGAGAAATTACCCGGCGGCGGGCGCAGCACCCGCTACCAGATCAAACGTTAAAACGCGCCGGTGCGCATGAATCTGTTAATAAGCATTTAGCTAAATCACCGCACGTTTCGTAGCGGCGCGATTTATCGCGCGTATCAATGGCGACTCCGTGCCCATTGAAAGATAGCGCAATAAATTGCGCCGCTACAGTGTGTGCGTGGAGTGATATCAGGCTGCTTTAACCGCGCGGACTTTCTTTTCCGGCGCTGCCGCTTCAGCATCCGGTTCCGCAGATGCCTCAGTAAGATCAGCAGGTTCGGCAACTTCCGCCGCGTCACTCTTCACCACGTCCGGGAGTTTGCTGGTACGCAGGATATGCTGCACCGCGTCTTTCTGTTCAGCCAACAGCAGACCCAATGCTTCGGCCTGCGCTTCATCCAGAGCTGGCTGATGCTGTTGCAGCCAATCGGTAAAGGCGTCTGCCATATCGAGCATTTTGTCCCAGGCATCCGCGTCTTTTTTGTTGGCAAACGTCATCTTCTCTTCACCCTTTCTGACTACAACATATTTGGTTTCGACTGCCATGATGCACCTCGATTGACTGTATTTATATACAGTATATTCTGATCAAACTTTTTCAGGCAATCACTTTCTGCCCTTAAGCCAGTAATTCTTCCAGGAAGAGCGCTAGTGCTTTGCGCGGATCGTCCTCTTCAGAAACGATCATCTCAATGCCCCACTGTCCCAGCACCTCTTTCGCCACCGGATTGTTACGGTTGGTGAACAGATAGGATTTGGGGCGCGCGGTGGCCAGTCCGGTTCGACCCCACATTTTTGTCAGGCGGTAGAATAGCAGACGAATATTGAAATCACTGATGCTGTAGCCGACAAACAATACCGAGTTACCCATCACGTCATGCGTCAATTTAATGTCGAGCGGCGAATCGAAATAGAGGCGCTCAAAGTAGCTGCTCTCATCCAATACAATCGAGGTATCGTCGTCGAAATCGCCGTGCAGTTTAATGATATGGCGTTTATCCTCGGTCAATGACACCAGGTCTGCGGCATTGGCTACCTTGCTGTAAGGCACGTTATGCGCTTCATGCGCCATCTCCAGCCAGCGGTCATAATTGGTGGTATAGATGCGTGAGAAATTGCCCTGGGTGATCATGGTGTGAATTTCAGAACTGCGTACGTCGATATCCGGACGATGCCATTCGCGATCCATCCAGCTACGCAGCGGCCCAAGTGAACCTTTACGCTGCTTATAATATTCCGCTAGCGACAGATGCGTGCCGTAAGTATTGAAAATCTTCGGGTCGTAACCCAGCTCTTTAGCCAAATGGGCAATCAACTCATGCCACTCCGGCAGGCCAAGATTGCGCGAGATACCTGCACCCGCAAACAGGATCAGTTTACCGGCGTCGTAGGCGCGTTTGAGCTCCGGTTTCATGCCAATCCCCGCGATGTTTTCAAGAAGGTAGCGAAGCGATCCAGCGCCAGGCGACGCATGGAGATCTCATTTTTTAATTCGCCCATTTCGGCAAAGGTTTGCGTGTGGCCTTCCGGGATAAACACGCAGTCCCACTGAAACTCTTGCGGACCGGCAGGCTTAGTGGCAATAGTGCCGCGCAGCTCACCTTC
Organism: Pantoea sp. GM01; assembly: GCF_000282675.1. Classification (NCBI taxonomy): domain Bacteria; kingdom Pseudomonadati; phylum Pseudomonadota; class Gammaproteobacteria; order Enterobacterales; family Erwiniaceae; genus Pantoea; species Pantoea sp. GM01. The sequence continues at coordinate 15,562 of NZ_AKIU01000053.1, forward strand.
AAACTGATACATTTTTTGTCCGTCGCAGTAGCCCAGCACGGTTTTCGCCGTGACGCAGGGACTGTCCAAACCATTCACCAGTTTGGTAAAACGTTCGGCATTGAGACGGCTCCAGAAGATGCGCGTCAGCCCGGCCGGTAAGCCATTTAAGCCGTCCAGATACAATCCGGTATGCTCAACGAACAGTGGGCGACCAATAATCGAGAACGCCTTAGTGAGCTTATCGCGCACCAGTTCAACTTCATTTTCCGTCTGGATCTCTTCGATACGGCGTGCGATAGGAAGAACCTCGACGCCCACCGGCTCAAGGATGGTACGCACCTCGGCCAGCTTTAGTTCATTTGCGGACAGGAATCGTATTTTCATTGCAATCAGTAAGTTAAGAGTGAATTTACGTTCTGAGACAGCCTGTTGATTATGCTTTCATTCTAACGCGTGAAGGGTTAACTGGGTAGGAACAATCTCTTTCAGCGGCAAAAGCACAGTTGATCGGGATGCGTTTAGCTCATCGCGCATTGAGCAAAATTGCTGAACGCTTGAACCACCTGAGCAGAAGAAATTAGACAATTGTCATTGCCTGGGCCAAATTTTAAATCAGCTCAGCCAAATGTAAAATTTCAGCAAAAAGTTATGGCACTCGCCTCGCTTAACCCTAGAATAGTTATAACAAAATATTAAATTAATATGACAGTAAAGAAATGAGAACTCCAGATGATCTCTTATTTTAATTCCAGATATTCTATGGTAAAGAACCTGCCCTTTATTTTACAAGGTGACAGTCCTGAGAAAAAATTACGCTTAACCTTATTAATTGCAGGGTTTTCCAGCATTTTAGCCGGCACTTATATGGTGGTAAGCAATTACTACAGCGGGCACAATGAGATTGCAGGTCTATATTGCTTGAGCACCGCCTTTGGATTTTATATTTCAGCCGCCGCTTTTCGTGACCAGCTGAATAAACATCTGTATGTCATCGTCCATGCTTTGTTACTGATCATAATACTACTGTTCCTGCTGGATAATGGTCATGCGATTGAAAAACACTCCGAATACAACTATCTGATTGCGTTAACCGTGGGATCGGCGTTGGTGTTACGTCAGCAATCACCCTATTTAAGCAAGATATTTCCGCTAATCTGTCTGGCGGTTTATCTGTTTTTTATTTCGACTGGCTTGACCTGGCAGTTCAAACAGTTCCATTTTAATTTCCCGCAAGAGTCGGGATTCTATATCGTAAACTGCGCGGTACCGATGATTTCACTGTTATTAACCGCCTTTACCCTGCGCGGTAACTACTCTGAAACTGACCTAATCAAACGTGAGCTTGCGCTGGCGATGGGTAAAAACCAATTGGAGCTCTATTACCAGCCTCAGGTCGACAGTGATAAGAAGCTGATTGGTTTCGAAGCGCTATTGCGCTGGAAGCACCCTGCCAAAGGATTTATCTCCCCTGAAGTGTTTATTCCCGTCGCGGAGAAAAGCGGCTTAATTATCGAAATCGGTAAATGGGTCATGGAGCGCACTCTGCAGCAAATCGCCGAATGGGATCGTGCGCAATATCTGGGCGATTTAGTCTTCTCTATTAACATCAGTCCACTGCAGTTAATGCACAGAGATTTTACTCAGGACACGTTACTGGCACTGTCACATTACAAAATTCGACCTGAACGCTTGAAGTTCGAAATCACTGAGACGACGTTTATTTACGATCAAAAGCGCATTGGCGATGTTATCAGCCACTTTAGCCAGCTAGGTATCAAGTGGGCGATTGATGACTTTGGCGTAGGCTATTCGTCGCTGAAATCAATTAGCGACTTCGCCATTGATGATATAAAAATTGATAAATCGCTGATTATGCAAATATTCAAGAATGAATCATCGGCAATTGTAGTGCAGAAAACCATTGAGCTATCACGTGAAATGGGGATGAAGGTCCTCGCCGAAGGCATCGAAAGCGAGGAATATTTCACTTACCTGCGCGATAAAGGTTGTCACTTGTTCCAGGGCTATCATTTTGCCCGACCGCTTCCCGTGGCCGATGCAGCGCTATGGATTAAAAAAGCCAAAATATAAATTACTATTTACCCGGTGCGCATTAATGCGCACCTTACGATCTCGTAGGGTCGCCATTAATGGCGACCGGTACAAGGCATACTCATTAAAACAGCAATTTCGCAAGTGAAAGACCCGCTCCTAAGGTTACAAATTGGGTAGTCACCATCCATTTAGTTTGCGTCATCATCGCTTTATACAAATCTACCTTTATCGCCGCAACATCCTCTTTAGTGGCGTAATTGGACTTGATCACTGCCACATCCGCTTTCACCGCAGCCACATCCTCCTTAGTCGCATAGTTCGATTTAATTACTGCCACATCAGCAACCAGCTTTGTTACATGGTCTTCCAGCCTTTTAACCCGTTCTTGCATTCCTTTTCCTCCGCCCGGTGGTTGTCCGCCTTGATCGCATTTAGGTCGACGGCACGAATAATTGATAACGCTTTTACTTAACGGTTCAGCTAACATTACTTCACCCCAATCTTGTTTGCTATTGATTGGGTGATGCAGGTCGACGGTAAGCCATATCATCAAACTCCCTTTCAATATGGTGAACGTTAAACACCGCACTCGCCCAAAACCATCAGTATCGTGGCACAGCAATTCTTAAAAAACATTAGCGTTTGCCATAAGAAGTGGACATTAAAAAAATACGACTAAGCGCAATCACTTATTAAATACCGCAATAAAATGCGCAGCCATCTAAATAAAACAAAAAAGCCCACGACTTTTACATCGTGAGCTTTCTCACAAAATCAGGCCAATTAAAAACAATTACTGATAAACAATGCCCGGTGGATTAACCTGAGATGTTTCAACCGCCTCCTCCTGTTCACCCCAGCGCGCCAGCACCTGTTGGTACTCGCCGCTGGCGATAGCGCCGTTAATCGCCTGCTGCAGCGCCACGTCCAGGCCATTCCCTTTCTTCGTCGTTACCGCCACCCATGCGCGGAACGGGCCGTGGCCGACGATTTTGGTTTGTCCGCGTGAAGCAACCTTCCATGCCGCCAGCGCCTGCGGGCCAAACGACGCATCCGCGCGTCCGGAAAGCAGCGCCAGCGTCGCCGCCGCATCATCATTGAGATAAATCGGTTGCACCGGCGCTAAGCCCTGCGCACGGTTCTTCTCATCCCAGCCGAGCAGAATACGATCCTGATTGGTACCGGAACCGACGATGATGCGTTTACCCGCCACATCCTCGCGCCCTTTGATTGCGGTAATCGCGCTGTTAATTTTCACCGCAAACGCATGGTTATCCGCGCGATAGGTGGCGAAATCGAACTTCTTCTTGCGCTCCTCGGTCACCGCAATATTGAACATGGCCACGTCATAGCGTCCGGCAGTTATGCCCAGCGGCCAATCTTCCCACGCCGCCGGCACCAGTTTCAATTTAAGGCCCAGACTATCCGCCAGCAGGCGCGCCATATCCGGATCGCTGCCAATTAGCGTCTTATTATCCGACGCCCACAACCCAATCGGCGGTGAATTCATCGCGGTAGTCGCTACCGTTAAATAGCCTGGATTGACGAAATGAAAACCGGCCGGAATTTTGGCAATCGCCTGCGGATTGGCGGCAATATTGATCGGCGTTTCGTTATTTTTGGCATCCAGCGTTTCTGCCGCGATAGCCGGAGAGGCCAACATCGCGCTCAGTAGCGCTGTAATAATTACACGTTGCATTAAAGTACCCGCGCCAGAAAACGTTTAGTGCGCTCATGGCGCGGCTGATTCAGCACCTGATGGCTGCTGCCCTGCTCAACAATGCGGCCGTCAACCATAAACACCACGTTATCGGCCACTTCACGTGCAAAGCCAACTTCATGCGTCACAATCACCAGCGTGGTACCGGAACGCGCCAGCTTTTTAATCACGTCCAGTACTTCGCCCACCAGCTCGGGATCGAGTGCCGATGTCGGTTCGTCAAACAGCATCACGCGTGGATTGAGCATTAGCGCCCGCGCAATGGCGATACGCTGCTGCTGACCGCCGGAGAGATGACGCGGCCAGGCATCGGCTTTGTGGCGCAACCCCACCACATCCAGCAGATCGCCCGCGCGATCGATAGCTTCACGCCGCGACAGCTGACGATGCGCAATCGGCGCTTCAATCAGGTTCTCCAGCACCGTCAGATGCGGGAACAAGTTGAAGTTCTGGAACACGTAGCCGACGTTGATGCGCTGACGCAGAATCGCCTTTTCCTTCAGCTCATAAAGCTTGTCGCCGCGCCGCTGATAGCCAATATAGTCGCCATCAATCTGGATATACCCTTCATCGACGCGCTCCAAATGGTTAATGGTGCGCAGCAGCGTCGATTTACCCGAACCGGATGGACCGAGGATTACTGTGACCGATCCCGGTTCCAGTTCCAGGGACACGTCATCCAGCGCTTTTAGCTTGCCGAACGATTTGCTCACGCCGGTAATGCTAATTGCGCCAGCGGTATGCAGATTCTTGCGGTAATCAATGGCTTCGGACATGGGAGAGCTCCTCGGTTGCAGGTTTGGCGCTGCGGTTACGCCATTGACGCCAGCGCGACGGCTGTGGTTCACGCGTGACGCTGCGTGCCAGCCAGCGCTCAACGCTGTGCTGCAGCAGTGACAACACGGTGGTGATAATCAGATACCAGGCGGCACCGACCATCAGCAGCGGAATCACCTGCTGGGTACGGTTGTAGATCATCTGGATGGTGTAAAACAGCTCCGGCATCGCCAGCACGTACACCATTGAGGTGCCTTTGGCGAGGCTGATAATTTCGTTAAACGTAGTAGGAATGATCGCGCGTAGCGCCTGCGGCAGAATGATGCGGAAAGTACGCCGCGTTGAGGACAAACCGAGCGCCGATGCCGCTTCAAACTGACCGTGGTCGACACCCAAAAAGCCGCCGCGAATGATCTCGGCGCTGTAGGCGCTCTGCACCAACGTCAACCCAATCACCGCTGCCGGGAACTGGCCGAGCACGTTTATGGTCTGGAAATGGCCCCACGACAGCGCGGTAAACGGAATGCCGAGCGACAGCGTGTCGTACAGATAGGAGAAATTGTACAGGATGATTAGCACCACAATCAGCGGCAGCGAGCGGAACAGCCAGATATAGCCGAACGCCAGCGTGCTCAGCAGCCACGATGACGAAAGCCGCGCCAGCGCCAGCAGGCCGCCGAAGATCAGGCTGAGAAGAGTGCCAAACAGCGTTAGCAGCAGGGTTTGCCCTAAACCGCTAAGGATCACCGGATCAAAAAACCATTTGGCGAACACGCCCCATTCCCAGCGCGGGTTAAAGGCAACGGAATCGATCACGCTGGCCAGAATAAACAGCGCGACAATCGCGCCGACGGTACGTGCCGGATATCGCGCCGGCACCACGGTTAATCGTTGTTGATCGTTCATTGTTACTCCTTAGCTGGCCTGCGCCACGCTATGCACATCAATCACTTTCAGGAAGCGCAAGCGTCCATCGTGTGGCGGGCGGCTGTAGATCTCCATATCCTCCAGCAGCTCAAACTGTGGCTGATAACCATGGCCGATATACAGCTTCACCGCTTCCGGCTGGCGGAAGCCGGTGGTGAGAAACACGCGCTGGTAACCCGCACGCAACGCACGCCGCTCCAGTTCCTGCAGGATCAGCAGCGCCAAACCCTGACGACGCAGATCGCTGCGCGTCCAGATGCGCTTGAACTCGGCGGTCACCGCGTCATACGGTTTGTAAGCCCCCATGGCGATAATCTCGCCGTCGCGCTCCAGCACAATAAATAGCCCGCGCGGCGGCAAATACCATTCGGTCAGCTCAACCTCTTTTTGGCTGGTAAAGAATTCGCCGTAGCGCGCCGTATATTCGCCAAACAGTCCAGTCAAAATCGGCTGCAGCTCCGGCGCTTCCGGTGACACTTCGCGGAAAAATTGCTCGCTCATGCGGCCTCCTTAGTCGCCCAAGCCGGCTGGATTGATTTCGGAACTGTCGATGCGCTCGACGCCTTCCCCCCAGCGCTTCAGCACCTTGTCGTAATCACCGTTCTTGATCACGCCATTCAGCGCGGTGTTGATCGGCTGCACCAGGCCGCCATCTTTCTTCACCGTCACCGCGATGTGTGCCGCTTTCGGCCAGCCACCATCGACGCTGCCCACCAAACGCGTCTGTTTAGTCAACGCCGCTTTCCACGCGCCAATCACGTTGGGGCCAAAAAAGGCATCCGCGCGACCCGACTGCAGCGCCAGGGTTTGTGCCGCATCGTCTTTGGTATACACCGGCGTAAACGGCTTCAACCCTTTGGCCTGATTCTCTTTATCCCAGGCCAACAGGATCGACTCCTGATTGGTACCGGAGCCAACGATAATGCGCAGTCCGGCGATATCTTCTGCTTTGGTGATCGCCTTAATCGGGCTGGTGGATTTAACGTAAAAACCGAGTGAATCTTTGCGGTAGGTGGCGAAATCGAAGCGCTCTTTACGCTCTTTGGTGACGGTCACGTTACTGATCGCCGCATCGTATTTACCCGATGCCACGCCAAGCGGCCAGTCTTCCCACGAGGTTGGCACCACGTTAAGTTTCAAACCCAGGCTATCGGCGACTAAGCGGGCGATATCCACTTCGCTGCCGAGCAGGGTTTTGTTGTCATCACTGAACACCGTCAGCGGCGGTGAGTTGAGCGCGGCGACGGCCACAGTGAATGAACCTGGCACCGCGAAGCGATGTCCGGCCGGAATCTGCGCCACAGCGGCGTCATTCTTCGCGGTATTGATCGGCGTTTTGTTGGCTTCCACACTGACATTCTGACCGTTAACCGCCACATCCTCGGCAAATACGGCGCTGCTCATGCCCAGCAACAGCAGCGCGATAAGGGATTTTTTCTGCATAGCGTTTTCTCGACTCTTATTGTTGTGTGAATTGGTTAAGCGGATCTTTTAGGCCAAAGCTGGCACGCAGCGTGGTGCCAGGATATTCGGTACGGGTTAAGCCGCGCGCTTGCAGAATCGGTACCACGCGATCGACAAAGCGTTCGAAGGTATCGGGCGTGCCGCCCTGAATGATGAAGCCATCGGTCGCTTCGCTCTCAAACCACAGCTGCAAACCGTCAGCCACCTGTTCTGGCGTGCCGTGGAACAATGGACGCGGCGTCGCAGCCTCCAACGCCGCCTGACGCAGCGTATGACCGTGCTCGCGCGCCTTGCGTTTGATTTCGTCGGTGGTGCTGCGGAAGCTGTTCTGACCGATAGCGCCGAGTTCCGGGAACGGTTCATCCAGCGGATATTGCGAGAAGTCGTGATGATCGAAGAAGCGACCGAGATAGTTGAGCGCATCCTTGATGGAAACCAGCGCCGCGGTGGTTTGATACTGCTGCTCCACATCTTCCGCGCTGTCGCCCACAATCACGCCGACGCCCTGGAAAATGTGCAAATCGCCTGGCTCACGGCCGTTCGCCACCAGCTGCTTTTTCACATCGCGGTAGAACTCCTGCGCTTCTTCACGCGTCGGCTGATGGGTAAAAATGGCATCGGCATGGCGCGCCGCCAGCTTTCTGCCATCTTCAGACGCGCCCGCCTGAAACACCACTGGACGGCCTTGCGGCGTGCGTTCGATGTTCAGCGGCCCCTGCACCTGGAAGAAATCGCCGTGGTGATTCAAGGTGTGCAGTTTGCTGGCATCAAAGAACTGACCGCTCTCTTTATTGCGCACGAAAGCATCGTGTTCCCACGAATCCCACAGCCCTTTCACCACTTGCAGATACTCATCGGCAATGCGATAGCGCAGCGCGTGTTCCGGATGCTGCTGACGCGAGAAGTTCTTCGCCGATCCCTCCAGCGGCGAGGTCACCACGTTCCAGCCGGCGCGACCGCAGCTCAGATGATCGAGGCTGGCAAACTGACGCGCCACGGTGAAGGGTTCGCTATAGGACGTGGACACGGTGCCGACCAAACCGAGATGCTCGGTGACGCCCGCCAGTGCCGACAGCAACGTTAGCGGTTCAAAGCGATTAAGAAAATGCGGGATCGATTTCTCGTTAATAAACAGACCATCGGCGACAAACAGGAAATCCAGCTTGCCCGCTTCCGCCTTACGCGCGATGTGTTTGGCATAGTCAAAATTGATACTGGCATCGGCCAGCGCCGCCGGATGACGCCACGCGGACATATTGCCAGATGCGCCATGCAGGATGGTGCCCAATCGCAGTTGTCTTGCAGTCATAATGTTCTCTCTTTTGCCAAGGCGCAGCCTGACGGCGACAGAGCGTCGCCGTGCAGAACAGGTATTAAATGAGTGAATCGAGTTAGTTCAGGATGGCGTCACGACATCGCGCATTGAGGTGCTGCAATGCTTGCTGAGCCAGTTGCGTAAAGTAGTGTGCAGCGGGGGCAATCAGCGCTTCATCAGGGTTGAAGCCGCCATGATGCAGACCAAACTCGCTGGCGCTGCCAATGCTGACAAACGCGCCGGGGATGTGCTGTAAGTAGAATGCGAAATCTTCACCGCCAAGATGTAGCTCGGCGGTTTGCACGCGGTAACCGGCTTGCTGCGCCACGTGGCTGGCAAACTGCGCCCAGCGCGCATCGTTCTCCAGCACCGGAGGACCAGGATGCCAGCTAAAGGTAGCGCTGGCAGCGTTGGCTGCCGCGATGTTCTCCACCAGGGTGCGTGCGCGCTGCTCCAGCTCGGCGCGCACCTGCTTGACATGGGTGCGTACCGTGCCGCCAAATTCAGCCTCACCGGGCAGCACGTTCCAGGTTTTGCCGGCGTCGATGCGCGTGACGCTCAGCACTAAGCTATCCAGCGTATTGAAGCTACGGCTGGTGAGCGATTGCAGCGCCTGAATGATCTGGCTGGCGACCACAATGCTATCGACGCCCTCTTCCGGGTGCGCCGCATGCGCGCCTTTACCGCCCACGCGTACGATAAATTTATCCGCATTGGCATAAAACGCGCCGCCGCGCGTGGCAAAGGTGCCGGTCGGTAAACCGGGTTCATTGTGCATACCGAAAATCGCCTGCACGCCGTCGAGCACCCCGGCATTAATCAGCTGGCGTGCACCGGTAGCGTTCTCTTCCGCCGGTTGGAACAGAATACGGATGCGGCCTGGCAACTGATCTTCAATCGCTTTCAGTTGTAATGCCGCACCCAGCATTACGGCGCTGTGCACATCGTGACCGCAGGCGTGCATCACACCGCTATTGCGCGAGCGGTAAGCGAGTCCGGTGGCTTCGTGAATAGGTAACGCATCGATATCGGCACGCAGCGCAATCAGCGTGTCGCCGCGTCCTACTTCTACCACTACGCCGGTTTCCAGCGGGTAGTCCAGCAGACGCAAACCGGCGTCCTGTAACCAGCGGCGCAGGCGCGCAGTGGTTTCGACTTCGCGACCGGATAACTCCGGCCAGCTGTGCAGCTCGCGCCGCCAGTCGATCAGCTGATGTTCGCTAAATTGCGTCATACCTGCCTCCGGAATCGGCGAATCATGCCGTCACTAAACGGTGCGTGGCCAACAGTTCGAGTGATTTCACGCGCGCCTGCTCTTCAGCCACCGGCGTATCAATCACGAACTCTTCAATGCCGAAATTCTGATGCAGCGCATCCAGCTTGGCATGCACCTGCGCGGCAGTGCCTTTCAGCAACGATGGCGTGCGCGGTTCAATCACGTAATCGCTGTAGCCGCCCTGACGCACATAGCGTTCCGCCTGCTCAACGCTGCCGACGTTGACGCTTGGGCCATCTTTTACGCTGACGTGATAGACGCGCAGCGTATCCACCAGCAGATCGGCTTCCGCCGGAGAATCCGCCACGACCACCTGCACCGCCACCAGCGCACGCTGGCCGTTGCTGTGCTGACGATAGCTGTTGAGGACTTTCTCCATCAGCTGTGGATCGCCGTTGTGATGCGCAGCGAATACCAGCTGCCAGCCGAGTTCAGCCGCCAGTTTGGCGCTCTCTTCACTGGCACCCAGCAGGAAACGATTCGCCGGACGCGGCGGCTGCGGCGTGGCGCGCAAAATCTCTTCATCGCCTACCGGCGGCACCTGCAGCCAGCTATCCAGCAGCGTCAGCTGCTCCGCGAAGCTGCCTTTCTCCTGCAGATGGACACCGAGTTGCAGCGCCCGCGTGGAGAGCGGCAAGCCGCCCGGCGCTTTACCAACACCGATGTCGATGCGGCCCGGCGCCAGCGATGCCAGTAAGTTGAAGTTTTCCGCCACCTTGTAAGGGCTGTAGTGCTGCAGCATCACGCCACCGGAGCCAACGCGAATATGTTGTGTCTGGCCAATGATCCAGGCGATCAGCAGTTCCGGCGAAGGGCTCGCCAGACGATCGGTATTGTGATGCTCCGCCAACCAGAAGCGGTGATAGCCCCAGGCTTCCGCCTGTTGCGCCAGCTGTAAAGTGCGATGTAGCGCGTGACTGGCGGTCTCTCCATCGGCAATCGGCGATTTATCCAGCAAACTCAGTCGGTATGACATGCGCCTTATCCTTATCAACGTGAATATGGCGAGTAGTTTGGTGTGGTAATCACTGATTCGTAAAACATCATATTGTCGTATCTATATTTACTTTATGCATATCAGATAGATAGGCTAAGGCAATCTCGTTAAATCCCTTTTAAAACACACAATTAAGAAAACCGAATAGGGATTGTTATGGCGACATTTTGAAAATGTGACATTCCGTATAAAATTATTAAAACATCGTTTCAAAACGTGACGTAATTCATTCAATCGCAATTGCCTTGTTTTTCCACGAAACATTTTCTCTATGCTGGCACCACGCGGCTCCCTTCGGAAAATCACAGCGCCGCACCTCTGCCTCATCCTTTGCTGGAGAAAAAAGAATGACGTTTAAAAAATTACTGCTGGTAGTTTCGTTATCCTCCGCTGCAGCATTTTGCCCAGCCGTGGTGTCAGCGAAAGTCATCAAAGTGGCGGAAGTCCAACCCGCAGGCTATCCCACCGTCGTGGCGCTTGAGCACATGGGCGAGAAGCTAAAAAAAGCCACTGACGGGCGCTTAGAAATGAAAGTTTATGCTGGCGGCGTGTTGGGCGATGAAGATCAAACACTGCAACAGGTGCAACTCGGGGCTATTGATATGATTCGCGTGTCGTTGGCACCGGTCACCAGCATCGCGCCGGAAACCAGCGTATTAACCTTGCCGTATGTTTTTCGCGATGAGGACCATATGCACAAGGTGCTGGATGGTGATATCGGGAAAAATATCGTCGAGAAATTCGATAACGACCCGAACGCCCGCATGATTTTCCTCGGCTGGACTGATGCCGGCGTGCGTAACATGATCACCAAAAAACCCATCGCCAAACCCGAAGATTTGAAAGGCATGAAAATCCGCGTACAAAACAGTGCCATCTCACTGGCAACGTTAAAAGCGATGGGCGCGAATCCGGTAGCGATGGGCGTGAGTGAAGTGTTTAGCGCCATGCAAACGGGTGTTGTTGATGGCACCGAAAACAATCCCCCGACATTTGTCGCCCACAATTACATGCCCGTCACTAAGTACTACACCCTAACCGGTCACTTCATTCAGCCCGAAATGATCCTCTACTCCAAACCCTTATGGAATCGTCTATCCGCTGAGGATCAGGCCCTGCTGAAGAAATTAGGCAAAGAGGCGCAGGATGAAGAACGCCAGTTATGGGCCACCTACACGCAACAATCCGTTGAAAAGATGAAAGCGGGTGGCGTGACCTTCCAGCAAACCGATCGCGAAGCCTTCGTCAAGGCGACGCAGCCAGTGCGCGATCAATTTGGTGGCAAATATCAGGATCTGATGACACAGATTGCTGATGTGAAGTAATCCTCTCCACGCCACGTCTCTGCGTGGCGTTTTACTCAGGTAAACACGATGACTGCATATTCTCGTCTGATGGATGGGCTTTATTTACTGTGCATGGCGATTGCCGCCGTTGCGTTGTTGATCATGGTGACAGTAATTCCCATCGGGATTTTTTCTCGCTATGTGTTAAATGATGCGCTTTCCTGGCCTGAACCGGTCGCCATTATTTGCATGATCATCTTTACCTTTATTGGCGCGCCGGTGGGATTCCGCGCGGGTACGCATATCTGCGTGTCAATGATGACTGACCGACTCTCACCAGCCAATCAGCGCTGGCTGTTAAAACTGTCAGATCTGCTGATGATCGTCACCTGTGTGGTGATTTTCCGTGCCAGTTACAACCTGTGCGAAGCGATGTGGGTACAAACGCTGGCTTCTTTACCCATGGTGACTTACGGAGAAATGTATCTGCCCATCCCGATCGGCGCGGTATTTACGCTGTTGTTTGTCGCTGAGCGATTAATTAATGGCGATCAAAGCCAGCGCGCAATCGTCACTCTTGGTGGCACCCATTAAGCGGAGCAAAAAATGGACGCACTCATTTTAATTGGCAGTCTGGTGGTATTGCTGTTGCTCGGTTTCCCGGTCGCGTTTGCCGTAGGATTAAGCGCATTTATCGGCGCGTGGTGGATCGACTTGCCGTGGGAAGCCGTCGTGATTCAGATTACCAACGGTATTAACAAATTTTCACTGCTGACCATTCCCTTCTTTATTCTGGCTGGCGCCATTATGGCGGAAGGCGGCATTGCCCGCAGGTTGGTTAATTTCGCCTATATATTTGTCGGATTCATTCGTGGTGGATTGTCACTGGTGAATATTGTCGCCTCAACCTTCTTTGGCGCCATTTCGGGCTCGTCGGTTGCCGATACCGCCTCAATTGGTTCGGTCATGATTCCCCAGATGGAGGAGAAAGGCTATCCGCGTGATTTCGCTGCAGCAGTAACCGCTAGCGGCTCGGTGCAAGCGGTTTTAACTCCGCCCAGTCACAACTCGGTGATTTATTCACTCGCCACCGGCGGTATCGTCACTATCTCTTCGCTGTTTGTCGCCGGCATCATTCCAGGTCTGTTACTCGGTTTGTGCTTAATGATCATGTGCCTGATCTTTGCGCGTAAACGGGGTTATCCCAAAGGCGAGCGCATCCCTTATAAGCAAGCGTTGAAAATCTTCTTCGATGCATTTTGGGGACTGTTCACCATATTTATTATTCTCGGCGGGATACTCTCGGGCGTTTTCACTGCCTCTGAGTCGGCAGCAATAGCCTGTATTTGGGCGTTCTTCGTGACGATGTTTATCTACCGCGATTTCAAATGGACTCAGTTGCATATTTTGGTATTCCGCACCATCAAAACGGTGACCATCGTGATGGTGCTGATTGCCTTCGCCGCCGGTTTTGGTGCGGTAATGACCTTTATGCAATTACCCACCATTATTACCGAGGCCTTTACCCAATTTTCCAGTAACAAGTATGTGATTTTGATGTGCATCAACCTGCTGTTACTGGTAGTGGGAACACTGATGGACATGGCACCGCTCATCCTTATTCTGACGCCGGTATTATTGCCCGTGGCGACTGCACTGGGCGTTGATCCGGTACATTTCGGCATGATCATGCTGACCAACCTTGGCATTGGTTTAATCACCCCGCCGGTCGGCACGGTATTATTTGTGGCCAGCGCGGTGAGTAAGCAGAAAATTGAGCAAGTGGTCACGGCCATGCTGCCGTTCTATGGTGTGTTATTTATTGTGCTGATGCTGATCACCTATATCCCGGCATTATCGCTGTGGCTGCCGCGATTAATGGGGGTGATGTAACAACGCTCATTTATAAGGAGTGAGCAGGTTATTTAATATTCACACATTGTGTAGCGGCGCGATTTATCGCGCAATAAATTGCGCCGCTACAATACACGGGATAAGCAATATCGTTGTTCATATCAACAAAGATGTTAAGAAGCGCCACGACATCCGTTCACCTTCTCCAATCCTATTTATTTTTTTCGGCAAAGCTTAGTGCAATTCATTGGTTCAACTCCCGGATGCGGCATTTGATGATGCAATCAGACCGCTCAAGCTTTGATAAAAAAGGGAAACACCATGACTAAGCATTTTCACTTGCAGGCGCTCAGTTTAGCCCTGCTCTCAGGGATTTTTAGCGCCCACGCGGCGGACACGCCGGTCAAAGGCGGTACGCTGGTTTATCTTGAACAACAGGCGCACACCAACCTTTATCCACCCGCTGGCGGCTTTTATCCGAATGGCGGTATTCTGAATCAAATAACCGATAAGCTGACGTGGCAGAATCCAAAAACTTTACAGGTTGAGCCGTGGATTGCCGAAAGCTGGAGCAGCAACGCCGATAAAACCGAATACACCTTTAAAATTCGTCCCGGCGTGACTTTCTCTGATGGCACGCCATTAGATGCTAATGCGGTGGCAAAAAACTTTGATACTTACGGGCTGGGAAATAAAGCCCAGCGCCTGCCGGTTTCCGAAGTGATTAATAATTACGATCGCAGTGAGGTTATTGATGCGCAGACGGTGAAATTCTATTTCAAAAAACCGTCCCCCGGTTTTTTGCAGGGCACCGCAACCATTGGATCAGGCCTGGTTTCCCTCAGCACCCTGCAGCGTAGCTTCGATCAGCTAGGCGATGCGCGCCATATCATTGGCTCCGGCCCGTTTGTGGTCAGCGATGAAAAACTTGGGCGCGAAGTCGATTTAACCGCGCGCAAAGATTACCAGTGGGGCCCGAAAAACAGCGCCCAGCAAGGTCCTGCCAATCTCGACGGCATCAAGTTTATCGTCACGCCGGAAGACAGCGTGCGCATCGGCGCATTGCTGGCCGGTCAGGCCGACTTTATTCGTCAGGTGCAAGCCTATGACGAGAAGCAGGCGCAGCAGCAAAACTTCCCGATTTATGCCGCACCCACGCGCGGCGTCAACGACAGCATCAGCTTCCGCCCGGATAACCCGCTGGTCAGCGAGGTGAAAGTGCGTCAGGCGCTGCTGCACGCCACTAACGCGCAGCAGGTGGTGCAAACCCTGTTCTCGCCGAACTATCCGCAGGCCACCTCGGTGATCGCCACTTCGGCAGCCGGTTACGTCAACCTCGCCGACAAGCTGAAATACGATCCTGCGCTTTCGAAAAAACTGCTGGATGAAGCGGGCTGGAAACCGGGCAGCGACGGCATTCGTGAGAAGGATGGCAAGAAGCTGGCGTTAACCATTTATGAGTCATTGCCGCAGCCGCAGAACAAAGAAGTGCTGCAGCTGGTGGCGCAGCAGTGGCGTCAGGTTGGCGTGGCGCTGGCGGTAAAAGCCGGTGATGCCGGCAGCCGCGTGCTGGATAACCTCGATCCGCTGAAAACTCCGCTGGTGGTTTCCGAAGTGGGCCGCGCCGATCCCGACGTGGTGAAAAGCCAGTTCTATCCGACTAACCGCGATGCGCTGCTGCAGAAAGGCGGCTCCAGCGACAAGGTGCAGAACTTTCGCGACGACAAGCTCAACACGCTATTGCTGAGCATCTCGTCGGAGGTCGATCCGGCTAAGCGCCTGGCGGTAACCGGCGATGCGCAGCGTTATCTGCTCGATCAGGCATATGTGATTCCCATCTTCGAAGAACCGCAGGTCTTTGCCGGCGCGCCGTGGTTGAAAGGCGTGAATTTTGAAGCCGTGGGTCGCCCGTCGTTCTACGGCGCGTGGCTGGAAAAACACTAAGGCAGGTCAATGATGCAACGTTCACTGCTGCGAAGAGTGGGTCAAAGCGTTTTGGTGCTGTGGGCCGCGTTTACCCTGTCGTTCTTTCTGCTGCAGGTGCTGCCCGGCGATGCGGTGCTGATCAAGTTTCAGAACCCGGATCTGGGCCTCAGCCCGGATCAAATCGCCGAAATGCGACTGGCTTACGGCGCGGATAATCCGCTCTGGCAGCAGTACGTGCACACGCTGCTGGCGATGCTGCGCGGCGATTTTGGTTACTCGGTGCAGGCAGGCGTGCCGGTCAGCGAACAGCTGGTCAGCAACCTGCCCGCCACGCTGCAACTGGCGCTGCTCGGTTTTGCGCTCGCCACGCTGATTGCCTTTGCATTGGCGGCGCTGTCGCGTTTGCCGGGGCTGCGCTTCCTGCGTTCCGTGCTGCAATCGGTGCCCGCGCTGTTTATCTCGCTGCCCACCTTTTGGCTCGGCATCGCGCTGATTCAGCTGTTCTCCTTCCAGCTGCGCTGGATTCCGGTAATCAACCCTTCAGCGCTACAAGGTTTGATCCTGCCGGTGATTACCGTGGCGATTCCGATCTCCGCGCCGCTGGCGCAGATTCTGTTACGCAGTATCGATCAGGTTTCCACCCAGCCGTTTGTGGCGGTGGCACGCGCCAAAGGCGCCAGTGAAAGCCACGTATTGTGGCATCACGTGATGCGCAATGCGCTGCTGCCGGTACTCAACGTCGCCGGCTTACTGCTCGGCGAACTGATTGCCGGTGCGCTGATTACCGAAACCGTATTTGGTTTGAGCGGCATCGGACAGCTGACGCAGCAGGCGGTGAATAATCAGGACGTCGCGGTGTTACAAGCGGTGGTGATGATCTCTGCGCTGGCCTTTGTGCTGATTAACCTGTTGGTCGATGCGCTGATGCCGCTGTTCGATCCGCGTCTGCAATCCATTGCCGGAGGCCACCGATGAGCCTGGTCGATTACTCAACTGCGCGTCAGAGCAACGGCAAGGCCCGGGCGTCGCGCGCGCTACAAATCCAGCCGGGCTTGTGGCTGGCGTGGGGCGTGATGCTGCTGGCACTGCTGGCGGCCTTTGCGCCCAGTTTGTTTACCCATTTCAGCCCAACCGAAGGCGTGCCCGGCGCGCAGCGTCTGCCGCCGCAGGCCGCTTACTGGCTCGGTACCGATCAGCTGGGCCGCGATCTCTATGCGCGCATTATTTATGGTTCGTCACAGTCGCTGTCGGCCGCCGTCGCCGCCGTCGCGATGGGCCTGATTGGCGGCACCACGCTCGGCGTGCTGGCGGGCGCGATAGGCGGACGCAGCGAGAATTGGCTGATGCGCGTAGTCGATGTGCTGCTGTCGATTCCGTCGCTGCTGCTGTCACTGAGCATTCTGATCCTGCTCGGCTTCGGCACTGTGCACGCCGCACTGGCGGTGGGCATCGCGTCGATTGCCAGCTTTGCCCGCCTGGCGCGCGGTGAAGTGGTGCGCGTGCGCCGCAGTGAATTCGTCGAAGCCGCTTACGGCAGCGGCGGCAGTTTCTGGCGCGTGCTGTGGCGCCATATTTTGCCCAACTCGCTCACGGCGGTGATCGCCTTCGCCGCCCTGCAGTTTGGTCAGGCGATTCTGGCGTTATCAACGCTCAGTTTTCTCGGCTACGGCACGCCGCCGCCAACGCCAGAATGGGGTTTGCTGATCGCCGAAGGCCGCAACTATCTGGCCACCGCCTGGTGGCTCACTACCTTCCCCGGCATCGTGGTGGTCGCCGTCGTGCTGGCCGCCAATCGCATCAGCCGTCAACTGGCCGGAGGTGACGCATGAGCGCGCTATTAGCCATTGAGAATTTAACCCTGAGCTATCGCCAGCGCGGCGAGTGGCGCGCGGTGGTACACGACGTCAGTTTCGAATTACAGCCCGGTGAAATGGTGGCACTGGTGGGAGAATCCGGTTCCGGTAAAACCACCACCGCGCAGGCGATCATGGGTTTGATGGCGGAAAACGGCCGCCGTGATAGCGGCAAGATTGTGCTGAACGGCACCGATATCGCCGGTTGGTCTTCAAAACGGCTCGATAGCCTGCGCGGCGTCAGCATCAGCTTAGTGCCACAGGATCCGGGCAACTCGCTCAATCCGGTGAAAACCATCGGCGATCAGGTGGGTGAAATGCTGCAGCTGCACCTGAAAATCAGCAAACCCGAGCGCCAGCAGCGCGTGCTGGAGCTGTTGCAAAAAGTGGGTTTGAGCCATCCGGAGCAACGCCTGAAGCAGTATCCGCATCAACTCTCTGGCGGTATGAAACAGCGGGTGCTGATTGCTATCGCCCTCGCCCTGCGCCCACAAATCATCATCGCCGATGAACCGACCAGCGCGCTGGATGTGACGGTGCAAAAGCGCATCCTTGATCTGCTGGACGTGCTGCGCCGCGAATCCGGCACCGCGGTGCTGTTTGTCACGCACGATTTAGCGCTGGCGGCAGAACGCGCCGATCGTTTGCTGGTGTTCCGTCACGGCGAAGTGCAAGAGCAAGGTCCGGCGGCGCAGGTGATCAACGCGCCGCAGCATCCCTACACGCGACAGCTGCTGCAGGATGCCGATCCCGTTGAAGCCGCGCTGGCCGTTCCTGCCCGTGCCAACTTCTCATCACCGACGATTCAGCTCTCCGGCATCAACAAACAGTTCTCTCTCGGTCGCCAGCAGCAGCTGCAGGTGGCCAAAGAGGTATGCGTCACCGTGGCGCGCGGCACCACGCACGCGCTGGTCGGCGAATCCGGTTCCGGCAAAACCACGCTGGCGCGCATTCTGCTGGGATTTGAGCAGGCCGATAGCGGACGCGTAGTGATCGACGGCATCGATGCCACCGCGTTGCGCGGTGAAGCCCAGCGCCAGCTGCGCCGCAAAATTCAGTTCGTTTATCAGAATCCATTTGCTTCGCTCGATCCGCGCCAAACGCTGTTCGCCATTATTGAAGAGCCGCTGCTTAACTTTGAAAAACTCAGCCGCGAAGCGCGTCGTCAGCGCGTCGAAGCGGTGGCGCAACGCGTCGCCTTGCCGCTCGAGTTATTGACGCGCAAACCGCGCGAGTTGTCCGGCGGCCAGCGGCAGCGTGTGGCGATTGCCCGTGCCCTGATTCTGCAGCCGGCGATTCTGGTGCTGGACGAAGCCACCTCAGCGCTGGATGTCACGGTGCAGGCGCAGATTCTGCAATTACTGCAGCAACTGCAACACGAACTCGGCCTCACCTACCTGTTTATCACCCACGATCTCGCCACCGTGCGCCGCATTGCGCACAGCGTCACCGTGCTGCGCGCCGGTGAAGTGGTGGAGCAAGGTGACACCGTCACGCTATTTTCTGCGCCTCAGCATGCCTATACCCGCGCGCTGATTGACGCGATTCCCGCTTTCCGTCCGCTGATTAAGGAGTCTGCATGACGCGTAAACGCATTGGCTTTTTCACCCGCCTGCTGGATGACACCAGCGCGCAACAGCGCTATCGCCTGGCCACCGAACAGATTCAGCACGCCGAGCGTACCGGTTTTGACAGTGCGTGGATCGCTCAGCACCACTTTCATGAAAAAGAGGGCGGCTTGCCGTCGCCGCTGCTGTTCCTGGCACACGTTGCCGCGCATACCCGCACCATTCGCCTCGGCACCGGCATCATCACGCTGGCGATGGAGAACGCGCTGCGCGTGGCTGAAGATGCTGCAGTACTGGATTTGCTGAGTAACGGGCGGCTGGAGGTCGGTTTAGGATCGGGCGGCACCGCCACGTCGTTTCTGCCGTTCGGCATCACCATCGATCAACGCGCCAGCGTGTTTGCCGATCATCTGCATCAGCTGCTTAGCGCATGGCGCGGCGATACGCTGGGACATCCGGATAATCATCTCTATCCCGCCGCGCCGACATTAGCGCAGCGCGTGTGGATCGCCACCTTCTCGGTAGAGGGTGCGGCACGCGCGGGCCAGGCGGGCCACGGTTTGATGCTGTCGCGCACCCAGCCGCGCCCGGCGGGTCAACCTGATTTAACGCTCGATCAGATGCAGAACCCGATGATCGACGCCTATCTGGCGGCGTTACCGCCAGGCATCGCACCGCGCATTCTGGCGTCGCGCACCGCTTTTGTCGCTGACTCCAATGACTACGCGCGCCGTCTTGCCGAGCCCGGTTTACAGCGCCAGGCCGCTCATTTCCGCGAGTCAGGACATGTTGTTGGCCATACGCTTGATGAGCAGGCGCGTCAGCTGGACGCACACTTTGGTGATGCCGACCGGGTGCGGCAATCGCTGCTGGCCGATAGCGTGTTGCAACGCGTCACCGATATCAGCTTCCAGGTGCACTCCATCGATCCACCGCACGCCGACATTTTGCGTTCCATAGAGTTAATTGCCGACCACATCGCGCCCGCGCTGCGTGGCTAAGTCGGTGCGGTCACCATAAAGGTACAAACCGAGCTGATGGGTAACATTAGAAGGTGCTTGCTGTCCCCCATCCCGGCCTTCCCCCGCAAGCGGGGGAAGGAGACGCTGCCATATGCAGCTCCCAACTCACATATAGCAGCATCTTCCTCCCCCATTTATGGGGGAGGACCGAGGTGGGGGACAGCCAGCACCGACCGAGGAGGGGACAGCCAGCACGGTACTAAATGGCGACCCTACTAATGCTTTAACTGGAGAATTGTATGTCCCAACCGTTTGATTTACTTAATGCGCTGGCCGATATCGATCCCGCTTCCGAACTGGCGCAAGCCCGTGCTGAACGCGCCGCCGCCACGCAGCATACGCAAGGCAGCTACGAGGTGCTGTTTACGCAAGATGATGAGGATTTACCGTTAGCCGAACGCTTTGCGCTCGCCGCACAGGTCGCGGCCTGGCACGGGGTAACCGCGCTGCAGGCGCATTATCAGCAGCAGGCGCAATCGCCAGCGCAAAACTTACGCTTTGACGCCGGTTTAGCGTTTGCTGAACTGCTCAGTCTGCATCCGGTGGAGGCCGCGCCGCAGCACATCGAGACGCTGCAACATGCCGGCTGGTCGCCGCGCGGTATCGTCACGCTGGCGCAGCTGATTGCGTTTGTCAGCTTCCAGAGTCGTTTGCTGCTCGGTTTGCGTTTACTCAGCGGCGAAGAGACGGCTGCGCAGCCGCATGCGGTGGCCGGAAAGTGGCACGATGCGCCGTTAACCCTGAGCGGCAAAACCGCCCTCACCGCCTTTACCCAGCAGGAACTCGGCTGGGAGCCGTGGCTGGCGGCTAAACCGCTCAATGAATTTAGCGCTGACGAGCAGGCCACGCTGGCGAAATTCGGCCACAGCGATTCCGATTACTTCCGTCTGTTGGGACGCAACCAGCCGCTGCTGGAGCAGCGCACGCTCACCGATAAAGGCATCTTCTATACCGCGGGTGGACTTTCGCGCGCGGAACGCGAACTCGCCGCCACGGTGGTAAGCAAGGTTAACGGCTGCATTTACTGCGCCTCGGTCCACGCGCGCAAAGCCAGCCAGCTGTCGAAAGATGAACCGGCGGTACAGAAGTTGCTGAATGTTGCGCCGGGTGCCGAATTGTCGCACGGACAATCGGCGCGCTGGGCGGCACAGATCGATCTGGTGGCGACCTTATCGATCACCCCCGCTGCCACCAGCCTGAAGCAGCTGCAAGCGCTGCGCGATCAGGGATTCAGCACGCTGGAATTGCTGGATCTGATTCAATCCGCCGCCTTCTTTGCCTGGGCGAACCGCCTGATGCTGACGCTTGGCGAACCTTTCTTACCTGCACAAACCCAAGGATGACCATGACCGATCTTTCCCCTCAACAGCTTGTGCGCTGGCGACGCGAGCTGCATCAGCATCCCGAACTGTCGGATCAGGAATTTGCCACCACCGAGCGGCTAACGCGCTGGCTGCAACAACTCAACGTTAAGCTGCTGCCGCTGGCGCTGAAAACCGGGGTGGTCGCTGAAATTGGTCACGGCGAACCGCTGATCGCGCTGCGGGCCGATATCGATGCCCTGCCAATCGATGAGCAAACCGACCAACCGTGGCGCTCGCAGCAGCCGGGCGTGATGCACGCCTGCGGCCACGATCTGCACAGCAGCGTAATGCTCGGCGTGGCACAGCAGCTAAAACGCATCGAAGCCCAATTGCCTGGCCGCGTGCGCATTCTGTTCCAGCCCGCGGAAGAGATTTTCACCGGCGCGAAACAGCTGCTGGCGGCAGGCGCACTTAACGATGTGCAGGCGATTTTTGGCCTGCATAACGCGCCGGATCTGCCCACCGGCACGCTGCGCACGCGCGGTGGCGCTTATTACGCCAACGTCGATCGTTTCCAAATCAATATCACCGGTAAAGGTGCGCACGCCGCGCGACCGCATGAAGGTATCGATAGCATTGTGATTGGCAGCCACATCGTCACCGCGCTGCAAACGCTGCCGAGCCGCGTGTTCAGCTCGCTGGAATCGGTGGTGGTTAGCGTAACGCGCTTCACGGCCGGCAATAGCTGGAATGTGTTGCCGCAAACGGTGGAGCTGGAAGGTACGGTGCGCACCCACAACGCTGAGATACGGGCACAAATCCCGCAGAAAATGACGGCGCTGATTAACGGTATTGCCGCCGGATTTGGCGCGCAGGTTGAGCTGGTGTGGCAGGAAGGTCCGCCATCGCTGGTCAACACGCCAGAATGGGCCGATTTCGCGCTGGATTTGGCTGCCGATCAGGGCTATGAAACGCAAGTCGGCACGCCGCAAATGGGCGGCGAAGACTTTGCCTTTTACCTGCAGCAGCTGCCAGGCGCTTTCGTCAGCATTGGCAGCGCCAGTGAGTTTGGCCTGCATCACGCCGGTTTCGATCCGGATGAAGCGATGCTGGAACCAGCGGTGCATTACTTCACCGAGCTGGCGCAGCGCGCGCTGCTGACGCTGCGCCAACAACAGGCGCTGGCATCGTGACCCTAAGAGCAAGGAGAAAAGCGATGGCGATTCCTGTACCGGTTCCCCGTCTCGACCATGTGGTAATCAATGTTGCCGACCAGCTAGACGACGCCAGCGCGCTGTTTCGTCGCCTGGGTTTTCAGCTTACCGAGCGCGGCCACCATTCGCTCGGTTCCAGCAATCACCTGGCGATCTTCGGTGATAACTATCTGGAGTTATTAGGTTTTGAAGCCGGGCGCGGCAATCTGCGCCAGGATTTGTGGCAGTCGCCGATTGGCCTGAGCGGTTTGGTGTGGAAAACCGAGGATGCCGATGCGGTGTGGCGCTATCTGGAGAGCCAGGATATCGACGGCGATCAACCGGCGAGCTTTTTCCGTCCGGTGACCTTGCCGGATGGCAGCGAGCAGGAAGCGCGTTTCCGCACGGTGCGGCTGCGTCCGTCGCTGGTTGCCAATGGCCGCAGCTTCTTTTGCCAGCACGACACGCCAGATTCGGTGTGGCAGGACGCGTGGCGCATCCATCCCAATGGCGTAAGCGATATCGTTGAGTTTGCGGTGGTTGCACAGGATCCCGCCGCCGCCGCACAGCCTTACAGCCGTTTGTTTGGCGCCGATAAGCTCACTGCCTGTCAGGAGGGCGCGTTTGTGTTGAAAGCGGGCGTGGCGACGGTGCGCTTTGCCGCCGCGGAGTACGTCACCCAGCGCTTTGCCAGTTTACCGCTCGATTACGACGGCAGCGCGCGCATGGCCGGATTAACCTTGCGCACTACCGATTTGCGCAAGGTAAAAGCAAGCCTGCTGCTTTGCGACGTACCGTTCCGCGAAGAGGAGTCCGCGATTATTGTCGGTGCCGAACAGGCGTTTGGCGTGGCGTTAAGGTTTCAGCAGTAAAGATCAGCGCAATTTATTGCACCGCTACAGAATGATTGCACATATTTGTAGCGGCGCGATTTATCGCGTGTATTAGTCGCGACTCCGTGCCCATCCAGATATTGCGCAATAAATTGCGCCGCTACGTTACGTGCGTTCTAAAATACCTTCATCCTCCTTGTCGGATTTATGCAGGTGAACATTGACCAGCCGATTGCATCTCGAAACCACCAGACTCACCTGCGCGCAGCTCGAGGAAGCCGACTGGGCTTTCTACCGAGAGCTACAGCTTGCGCCACAGGTCATGCACTACGTCGCGGACCAAAAATCCGAAGAAAAAATTCTCGCAGATTTTTCAGCAAGATTGCCGCTTTGGTCGCCCCAGAGCGAACATTGGCTGTGCCTGATAGTTCGTGAAAAACAGTCGGGCAATCGCATCGGCGTCAGCGGCTATATTCACCGCAATAGCGACTGCGCCGAGGTCGGCTTTCTGTTCGCGCCCGAAGCGCAAGGCAAAGGCTATGCGTATGAGTCTCTAATCGCGCTGTGTGACTATGCGTTTAAGGACGGCGGCATCCGGCGGCTTACTGCAACCGCTACCGCAGGCAATACGCCCTCACGTCGACTGCTGGAAAAAGTTGGCTTCGTATTGGAGGGGGAACTGCGGGAAAGCTACTGGCTGAGAAATACGTGGCATAACGACTGGCTGTTTGGACTGCTGCGCGGGGAGTACTCAACATCCCTCTCCCTTAAAACGCATGTATGAGGCGTGGCATTCACCTTTCAGCAGTGACTTCCAAGCCTGAAGGTTGTGTACTTCATGTAATTACAAAATAAAACCAAGATTTTTCTTAACTCCATTTCTTATCCTCTAAAGTTTAACCATAACAGGACGAAAATCCTTAAAGGTATTTGGAGGATGTCATATGTTAAAAATCCTGGTTGTATTGTCAGGCCTTGTGATGCTGCAAACGGCGATGGCCGAGGGTGGAACGATTAACTTCAGCGGTGCCATTGTTGAACCCGCCTGCACCACGTCCACGCTGCTACAACGTACGTCAG
Organism: Pantoea sp. GM01; assembly: GCF_000282675.1. NCBI lineage: Bacteria > Pseudomonadati > Pseudomonadota > Gammaproteobacteria > Enterobacterales > Erwiniaceae > Pantoea > Pantoea sp. GM01. Next base: position 39,994 of record NZ_AKIU01000053.1, read on the forward strand.
TTACTTGTAATCGCGAAGGTATTAACAAAGTGCGTACGATCGCATTCAATAGACAAACACAAACGTTGCCTTATCAACTGGGCACCGTAATTGTCAAAACAGTAAATAATTTTAAAATCATCGAAGTGACGTACAAATAAGCAGCGCCTTTAAGGCCACATGCTTATTTGTACGTCAAAGATGATGGTGCCGCCCTGTCGGGTTGGGCTGCGCTTTTGCCAGCTCAATGACCGATTTTTCGTTATGCATTTCTTGACGGCGATGAGGGTCGATAAACTGTCGCTGCCGATCACTATCGCTCTTAAAGGGATTTATTCGCCTCACGCTAAGGATCGCTTAATCTTCAGCACTGAAAATAGCCTCAACTAAAGAGGAAATTTTCCATGAAATCGATGATGTCCCGCCCGTTTAGCGAATATCTGGCAGTTGCTGTCAGCGCATTTGCCGTAGTGAGTTTTGTTACCGTCTGGTTCTCCTGGTAGCACGCCCGTCTGTTAAGTCGAGCATCAATGCTTTGCCTTAATTAAGGTTCACTTAACCTTGGTTTATTAAGCTCTCGCCTTCTCTACCTATTCGGATAAACCCATGACGTTTTCGCTGCCTAAAAGACCGACGGTAAGTCGGCTGACTTTTATTACGCTGTTTTCGATCTATATTGCGCTGTTTCTGAACATCGCCTTTTACCGTCAGGTTATTGATGCCATGCCGCTCGATAATTTGCGCACGATGTGGGTGTTCGTCTCTATGCCGCTAGTGGCATTCAGCGTTATCAATATTATTGCAACGCTTGCCTCATTGATCTGGCTCGACCGCATTGTTCTGGCGTTATTCGTATTGATGGCGGCTTCCGCTCAATATTTTATCTGGAGCTTCGGCATTGTTATCGACCGCTCGATGATCGTGAATATTCTCGATACCACCGCTTCTGAATCCTTTGCGTTATTATCACCAAAACTGATTATTACGTTGGGCAGCAGCGGCTTATTGGTTGCCGTGCTGGCTTTTTGGCTGCGCATTAATAATGGCACCCCCTTGTGGAAAAGTTATGCTAAACGCGCCGCGTCGATGGTGGTATCGATTATTTGTATTTGCTTAGTGGCCATGTTTTTCTATAAAGATTACGCCTCGCTATTTCGTAATCAAAAAGAGCTGATTAAATCACTCAGTCCGTCGAACGCCATTGTGGCGTCGATCTCTTGGTATAACCACAGCCGCACCGCCAATTTGCCGCTGGTGAAGATTGGCTTAGATGCAAAGCAACAACCCGCAATGTTGATTGGGCCCAAGAAAAATCTCACCATTTTGGTGGTGGGTGAAACCACGCGCGCGGTGAATTTTCAGCTAAATGGTTATGCGCGGGAAACCACGCCGTTACTGGCTAAGGACGCGGTTTCCTATTTTCCCAATACGCAGTCCTGCGGCACCGCCACGGCGGTTTCGTTGCCGTGCATGTTCTCCAATATGCCGCGCAGCCATTATGACGATCAGCTTGCCGATCATCAGGAAGGCTTGCTCGATATTATCCAGCGTGCCGGTGTGCAGGTGCTGTGGAATGATAACGACGGTGGCTGTAAAGGCGCCTGCGATCGCGTCCCACATCAGGATATGACCAGCCTGAACCTGCCGAATATGTGCCATGACGGTGAGTGTTATGACGAGGTGTTATTCCACGGTATTGAGGACTATATTAAACATCTCAAAGGCAATGGCGTGATCGTATTGCACACTATTGGCAGCCACGGACCGACGTATTTCAATCGTTATCCGCCACAGTTTAGAAAATTCACTCCGACCTGCGATACCAATCAAATTCAGGATTGTTCGCAACAGCAGCTGGTTAATACTTACGACAATACCATTTTGTATATCGATTATATTGTCGACAAAGCAATTAAGGTGCTTAAAGCGCATCAGGATGAATATACCACCAGCCTGATCTACCTCTCCGACCACGGGGAGTCGTTAGGCGAAAATGGCGCCTATTTGCACGGTATGCCGTATGCCATTGCGCCGGATGTGCAGAAACATGTGCCGATGCTGATGTGGCTGTCGCCAGACTATCAACAGCGCTATGGCGTCAGCAAAGCCTGTGTTGACCAGCAAGCGGCGCACCAAAGCTTTTCACAAGATAACCTGTTCTCCACCCTGCTGGGATTGACGGGAGTACAGACCAGTGAATATCAGGCTAAGGACGATATTCTCAGCACGTGCCGGAGCAGACTGAGTTAAAGCAGTCCAATACCGCACATGCCGTAGCGGCGCGATTTATCGCGCAATAAATTGCGCCGCTTGTATCTTGAATGTGTTGCTGGTTAGCTACCAGCAACATGAAGCGGAGGCAGCTTTTTGCGCCGC
>NZ_AKIU01000054.1:0-67787 GCF_000282675.1 Pantoea sp. GM01
CGCCATTAATGGCGACCTGGTCATAAACCGCACTTTCTACATCTTCGGATAATGCTTTTTTTGCCATGCCAGCAGCTCAAACACGCCAAAGAAGAAGATTTTCGCCTGGGTCACGCCGCTCAGCTTGGGGGCATCTTTCGGCTGAGTGGCGCGCAGTAACACCAGCTGCAAGCCATGCATAATCACCATAAAGAACAGTGCAACATGCACAAAATAGCGCAGCGGTGTCGGGAAGGGTTGCACCAGATTGAGCAGTAAAAAAGCCCAAACGCAAATCATCAGCAAACGTCCTAAATTAAGCCACATCGTGCGTCTCCCGTTGGCGTTGATATAAGCGATACGCAACCTGGCCGGCAATTTTCTCGCGGTACAGATCCCAATTAGCTGGCGCGACGGGCGTGCCGGTTTCCACTTCGCTCTCCACATAAATCAGCGCTTCGGCGGCCAGCCAGCCATTTTGCTCCAGCAGCGTCAATGTTTCCTGTAACAGCCCTTTACGGAACGGTGGATCGACAAAGACCACGTCAAACGGCTCGCCGGGCTGGCTCAGCCACTGCAGCGTATTGGTTTGCACCACGTTAGCTTGAGTGGCGCGCAGCGTTTGCAGGTTCTGTGACAGTTGTTGCGCTACGGAGCGCTCCAGCTCCAGCAGCGTGGCGGATGCGGCGTGACGTGACAGCGCTTCCAGCCCCAATGCGCCGCTGCCGGCGAAGCAATCAAGGCAGCGTGCTTCCTGAATATCCGGCGCTAACCAGTTAAACAGGGTTTCACGCACGCGATCGGTGGTCGGGCGCAAACCTGCGCTATCCGGCACCGGTAATTTACGGCCGCGCCACTGACCGCCAATAATGCGGATCTGGCCTGCAGCGCCGCTGCTGCGGGGGGATTTACTCATTTCGCTCACAACTCGTCATAATTTGTTGCGTAGTTTAACGGGCGTAGCGGGCAGAAGAAACGTTAAAAAAGGGTGCTGTGGTGCGCTGGCTGGAAAGTGTTAGACTACTGAGTTGGTATCGTGCGCGTAATTACCTGATTTTTACGCCGCTCACCCGCTAAAAAATGAATATTTTATCCCCTGGGAACAGCGTGCTACCGGGAATAAGCCATCGAGGAGTAGGGTCACACAATGGCAAAAGAGAAAAAACGCGGCTTTTTTTCCTGGTTAGGCTTTGGCAAAGAAGAAGAGACGCAACAGCCTGCTGAAGAGCAGCAGCAAACTGCCGAGGTGGTCCCAGAGCCCGCCGTTGAAGAGAGTGCGTTAGATCGCGCCGAAGCGCAGGCTGAAGAAACCGTTGCCGTTACCGAACAGGTTGCGGAGCAGCAGAATGAACCGGAAGTCATTGCAGAGCCGGTACTTGAGCAGCAAGAACCTGAGCCGGTTACCGCTATCGAAGAAGAGGTGCTGCCGGAAGCGATTGAACAGCCGGATGTGGCGCCGATCGAAGAAGAGCCGCAGCGGGAAGAGTTAGCCGTCGAGCCAGTCATCGAGGCGGAACCTGAGGACGACGCGCCGTTAAGCGATGAAGAGCTGGAAGCGCTGGCCCTGGCGGAAACCTATGCTGAAGATGCTGAACTAGCAGAAGAAACTCAGGATACCGTGAGCGATTTGCCGCTGGCCGCTGCGCCAATCATTGCGCAGGAGCAGGAGCGTCCTACCAAAGAGGGCTTTTTCGCCCGCCTGAAGCGCAGCCTGGTTAAAACCCGCGAAAATCTCGGTTCTGGCTTTATCAGCCTGTTCCGCGGCAAGAAAATTGATGATGACCTGTTTGAAGAGCTGGAAGAGCAGCTGCTGATTGCTGATGTTGGTGTTGAAACCACGCGCCGTATCATCACCAATCTGACGCAACAGGCCAACCGCAAGCAGCTGCGCGATGCCGAAGCGCTGTACGGCCTGCTGAAAGCCGAAATGTCCGGCATTCTGGAAAAAGTTGATCAGCCGCTGGAAGTGGGCGGTAAAACACCCTTTGTCATCCTGATGGTAGGCGTGAACGGTGTGGGTAAAACCACCACCATCGGTAAGCTGGCGCGTCAGTATCAGGCGCAGGGCAAATCGGTGATGCTGGCGGCGGGTGATACCTTCCGTGCTGCGGCGGTTGAACAGCTGCAGGTTTGGGGCCAGCGTAACGATATTCCGGTGGTGGCTCAGCATACCGGCGCAGATTCTGCTTCAGTGATTTTTGATGCGATTCAGGCTGCTAAATCACGCAACGTGGATGTATTGATCGCCGATACCGCTGGCCGCCTGCAGAACAAATCGCACCTGATGGAAGAACTGAAAAAAATTACCCGTGTGATGAAGAAGCTGGATGAAGAAGCGCCGCATGAAGTGATGCTGACGCTCGACGCCAGTACCGGGCAAAACGCCATCAGCCAGGCCAAACTGTTCCATGAAGCGGTGGGCCTGACGGGCATCACGCTGACCAAACTGGATGGCACCGCCAAAGGCGGCGTGATCTTCTCGGTTGCCGATCAGTTCGGCATTCCGATTCGTTATATCGGTGTTGGGGAAGGCATCGAGGATTTACGGCCGTTTAAGGCCGCAGACTTTATTGAGGCACTGTTTGCCCGAGAGGAATGATTGGGATGATTCGCTTTGAAGAGGTCAGTAAAGCTTACCTGGGAGGACGTCAGGCGCTGCAGGGAGTGGATTTCCATCTGCGTCCCGGCGAAATGGCGTTCCTGACCGGCCATTCCGGCGCGGGGAAAAGTACCTTACTGAAGCTGATTTGTGGCATTGAGCGCCCGAGCGCTGGGCAGATCTGGTTTAGTGGTCACGATATTTCGCGTTTGCGTCACAGCGAAGTGCCATTCCTGCGGCGTCAGATCGGCATGATTTTTCAGGATCACCACTTGCTGATGGATCGTTCGGTCTATGAAAACGTGGCGATTCCGCTGATTATTTCCGGTGCCAGCGGCGAAGATATTCGCCGTCGCGTGTCGGCGGCGCTGGATAAAGTGGGCCTGCTCGACAAAGCGAAAAGCTTTCCGATTCAGCTGTCGGGCGGTGAACAGCAGCGCGTCGGCATTGCCCGCGCGGTGGTGAACAAGCCTGCGGTGCTGCTGGCGGATGAACCGACAGGTAACCTCGACAATGCGCTGTCGGAAGATATTCTGCGCCTGTTCGAAGAGTTCAACCGCGTTGGCGTCACGGTGTTGATGGCAACGCACGATGTCGGATTGATTGCACGCCGAAACTACCGCGTGATGACGCTCAATCAGGGACGTCTGCACGGAGGCCACGATGGTCAATAAACGCAATAAGCGCGCACCTGCGCCGAAAGCGAAGCAGCCTTCTAAAAGCAAAGCGCTGAAGGGCGGCTGGCAGGAGCAGTGGCGCTATGCGCTGCGCGGCACGCTGTCGGATATGTGGCGTCAGCCGCTGGCGACGCTGCTGACGGTGATGGTGATTGCCATTTCTCTGACGCTACCGAGCGTGTGCTACATGGTGTGGAAGAACGTTAGCCAGGCTGCCACGCAGTGGTATCCCGCGCCGCAGTTGACGGTATATCTGGATAAAGCGCTGGATGATACTGCGGCGGAAAACGTCACCGCGCAGCTTAAGCAGCTGGATGGCGTGGATAACGTCAACTACCTGACGCGTGAAGAAGCGCTGAATGAGTTCCGCAACTGGTCAGGTTTTGGTGGCTCGATGGACATGCTGGAGCAGAATCCGCTGCCGGCGGTGGCTATCATCACGCCAAAACTCAACTTCCAGAATTCGGACACCATGGCGAATCTGCGCGATCGGGTAGCGAAAGTGCAGGGCGTGGACGAAGTGCGCATGGATGATAGCTGGTTCGCACGTTTAGCGGCGCTGACCGGCCTGGTGGGGCAGATCGCCTCGATGATTGGTTTGCTGATGGTCGTTGCGGTGTTCCTGGTGATTGGCAACAGCGTGCGACTGAGCATCTTTGCGCGCCGCGACACCATTAACGTGCAGAAGCTGATTGGTGCCACCGATGGCTTTATCCTGCGTCCCTTCCTGTACGGCGGAGCGCTGCTCGGTTTTGGTGGCGCCGTACTGTCGCTGATTCTTTCCGAAGTGCTGGTATTGCGCCTGCAATCGGTGGTGGCGCAAGTCGCCACGGTGTTCGGTACCACCTTTGTGTTGGAAGGCTTTTCCTGGGATGAAGGGCTGCTGTTACTGCTGATCGCGGCCATCATTGGCTGGATTGCGGCATGGCTGGCAACGGTTCAACATTTACGTCGTTTTACGCCGCAGTAACCAAAAGCAACGTTTTTTGATATACTCTTCCTCTGCTGCCGACGACCTGGGAGCAGAGGAATTCTCCTGGTTCCCCCGCCGTCATCTGTGTGTAAAATATTCACTGCTATAATTGAACTTGTGGATAACTTTGTCGTCCAAGTAGCACAGATTGCTTCTGGTTTTCTCGTGACGTTGACATAATGTAACGTCTGCGCAAGGAACTGTGCAGCAAGTCCATTGAATTTGTGAGGGTTTGAATGACCAAAGAAATGCAAACTTTAGCGATTGCTCCTCTGGGTAACCTGGAATCTTACGTCCGGGCTGCCAACAACTGGCCGGTGCTGACGGCAGAAGAGGAAAAAGCATTGGCTGAGCGGCTGCATTACCAGGGCGATCTGGATGCAGCTAAGACGCTGATCCTGTCTCACCTGCGCTTTGTTGTTCATATTGCTCGTAACTACTCCGGTTACGGCTTGCCGCAGGCGGACCTGATTCAGGAAGGTAATATCGGCCTGATGAAGGCGGTGCGTCGCTTCAATCCAGAAGTGGGCGTGCGCCTGGTGTCGTTTGCCGTGCACTGGATTAAGGCAGAGATTCACGAATACGTGCTGCGTAACTGGCGTATCGTGAAAGTCGCGACCACCAAAGCGCAGCGTAAGCTGTTCTTTAACCTGCGTAAAAGTAAACAGCGTCTCGGTTGGTTCAACCAGGACGAAGTGGAAATGGTCGCGCGTGAGCTGGGCGTGAGCAGCAAAGACGTGCTGGAAATGGAATCGCGCATGGCCGCGCAGGATATGACTTTCGACATGTCGTCTGATGACGAAGCGGGCGAAGGCAAACCGATGGCGCCAGTGCTGTATCTGCAGGATAAAACTTCTGACTTTGCCGATGGCATCGAAGAGGACAACTGGGATGCACATGCGGCTGATAAGCTGAGCGATGCGATGCTGAGCCTTGATGAGCGTAGCCAGGACATTATCCGCGCCCGTTGGCTGGACGATGACAACAAAACCACGTTGCAGGAGCTGGCCGATAAATACGGCGTCTCAGCGGAGCGCGTGCGTCAGTTGGAAAAGAACGCCATGAAGAAATTGCGTGTGGCGATTGAAGCCTGATAATTATCAGGCGGAAAAACGGGGCGACTTGATAGTCGCCCTTTTTATTGCCTGAAACACCTTAATTTCATTAGGCAATGACCCGTAGCGGCGCGATTTATCGCGCTGTTTTTATTGCCCATTCCCGATAATGCGCAATAAATTGCGCCGCTACTGATTGAGATTGGCTGGACTTATTTCACCCAACCATCAACCTGCGCGCGAAAACCACAGGCCTGCATAAAAGCAGCCCGCACGCCTTGATCGGCCTCGCCATCATCGGCAATCCACCAATCCGTCAACGCACCATTCTGCGCAATTGTCTCTTCCAGCAAATATTGCCCCACGCCGCGCCGCTGCGTGACTTCACGCACGTTGAGATGGGTGATCTTCCCCTGCGTGTCGCTAAGCGTTAACTGCAATGCCGCCAGCAGCCGATCGTTAAAACGCGCGGCATACAGATGCTGCGTGTCGCTGAGTTGTGCTTCGAGTTGCACAATATCGATTCCGGGCCAGACTTTAGCTAAATCGATGCGATCCTGGGCGGTTAACGATGCTAAGCGCTGGATTGTCAGCTTCATACCTAATACCTGTACTAGTGCAAAGGCGATAGTGTAGCGAATTTAGACAGTCAGAGCGCTGTCACTTTTTTGCGATGAAAATAGGTCAAATGCCAGCCGGTTTGCCAGGATTGTGGAGTAAGCCAGCAACGATCGTTGAAAAACCCAGCATAACGCGCTGCTATCCTGCTGAAAATTCGGCCATAACAACCAGACGATTCTGCTGATCCACTCAGTCAATTCTGAATATGTCAGTTGATTTACAGAAGAAAGTTCCTGTTTAATAACCTGAAAAATAAAGCCTTATTACCAATAAATGCCAGAAAAGCGTGCTAACCCATTATTGCAGAATGAGTTTTCCTCTTTGACTGGCAGAAAATAAAGCAATCACAACACACGACACAACAGATGGGGAAGTTCGCATGAAAATGAGTAAAGGACGCGCATTACTGGCGGGCTGCGTAGCGTTGGCATTGAGCCATGCTGCGCTGGCGAAAGACATCAAAATTGCCATCGTTGGCGCATCAACGGGTCCAGTCGCGCAGTACGGTGACATGCAGTTTACCGGTGCAGCGCAAGCCATTAAGGACATCAACGCCAAAGGCGGCGTGAACGGTGACAAACTGGTTGGCGTGGAATATGACGACGCCTGTGACCCGAAACAAGCGGTTGCGGTTGCCAACAAAGTGGTTAACGACGGCATTAAATACGTTATCGGCCATTTATGCTCCTCTTCTACTCAGCCCGCTTCAGACATCTATAACGACGAAGGCGTACTGATGATCACGCCAGCCGCTACCGCACCCGAGCTGACTGCGCGTGGCTATGCTGACGTGCTGCGCACCACTGGCCTGGACTCCGATCAGGGTCCTACAGCGGCGACGTACATCCTCGATCACATCAAACCAAAACGTATCGCTGTGGTGCATGACAAGCAGCAATACGGCCAGGGCCTGGCGGAATCCGTGCAGAAAACCCTGAAAGCCAAAGGCGGCAACGTGGTGCTGTTTGAAGGTATCACCGCCGGTGATAAAGACTTCTCCACGCTGATTGCGCGTCTGAAGAAAGAGAACGTCGATTTCGTTTACTACGGGGGTTACTACCCGGAGCTGGGCCAGATTCTGCGTCAGGCAAAATCTGCTGGCCTGAATACCGGCTTCATGGGCCCGGAAGGTGTGGGCAACGCCTCACTGTCTAACATCGCGGGTGATGCGTCTGAAGGCCTGTTCGTGACGCTGCCGAAGCGCTATGACCAGCTGCCAGAGAACAAGGCAATCGTTGATGCGATTAAAGCCAACACCGCGTCTAACCGCAAAGATCCAACCGGTCCGTTCGTCTGGACCACCTACGCCGCGATTCAGTCGCTGGTGGCGGGTATCGAGCGCAGCAAGAGCGATGAGCCTGATGCGATTGCGAAGAACCTAAAAGAGGGCGCTGCCGTCCCAACCGTGATGGGCAACCTGAACTGGGATGAGAAAGGCGATCTGAAGGGCTTCGAATTTGGTGTCTTCAAATGGCACAAAGACGGCTCTTCTACCGCAGTTAAGTAATCCCCCCAAATTCCCTCTCCCGCACGCGGGGGAGGGAATTATTCAGCACCAGAGCAGGTCCTCACTATGTCCGAGCAGTTTCTCTATTTCATTCAGCAGATGTTCAACGGGGTTACCCTCGGGAGCACCTACGCGCTGATCGCCATTGGTTACACCATGGTCTACGGCATTATCGGCATGATCAACTTCGCCCACGGCGAGGTGTACATGATCGGTAGCTATGTCTCCTTTATCGTGATTGCCGCCCTGATGATGATGGGCATCGACACCTCGTGGCTGATGATTGCCGCTGGTTTCGTGATGGCGGTAATTATCTCTAGCGCCTATGGCTGGAGCATCGAACGCGTGGCTTACAAGCCGGTGCGATCGTCGAAGCGCCTGATCGCGCTGATCTCGGCCATCGGTATGTCGATCTTCCTGCAGAACTACGTCAGCCTGACGCAAGGTTCGCGCGATCTCGCGCTGCCAAGCTTGATCACCGGGCAATGGACGCTGGGCGAAAGCAACGGCTTTGCCGCCACACTCTCTACTATGCAGCTGGTGATTTGGGTGGTGACCTTCCTGTCGATGCTGGCGCTGACGCTATTCATTCGTTATTCGCGCATGGGCCGCGCCTGTCGCGCCTGTGCGGAAGACCTGAAAATGGCCAGCCTGCTGGGCATCAACACCGACCGCGTTATCTCCCTCACCTTCATCATTGGTGCGGCGATGGCGGCGGTTGCGGGCGTGTTGCTCGGTCAATTCTACGGCTCTATCAATCCGTTTATCGGCTTTATGGCCGGAATGAAAGCCTTTACCGCGGCGGTATTGGGCGGCATCGGCAGTATTCCTGGCGCGATGATTGGCGGCCTGGTGCTGGGCATTGCGGAAGCGCTGACTTCGGCCTATCTGTCGACCGAATATAAAGACGTGGTCTCCTTCGCGCTGCTGATTGTGGTGCTGCTGGTGATGCCAACCGGGATTCTCGGCCGTCCGGAGGTGGAGAAAGTATGAAACGCCTCGGTTTGGTTAACGCCGTCATCTCCACGATGATGTTGCTGGTGCTTGCCACGTTTTTCATGGGCGTACGGCTCGATCTGGATGGCACCAAACTGGTGGTCGCCAACGCGGGCGCGGTACGCTGGAACTGGATCTTCATTGGCTGTGCGGTGGTGTTTGTCTTCCAGCTGCTGCGTCCGCTGGTCCAGGGCAAATTCAAACGCAGCGGCAAAGGTTTTGTGCTGCCGGGTTTTGATGGATCGACGCCGAAGCAGAAGTTGTTGATGGCACTGGTGATTGCCGCGGCAGTGATTTGGCCGTTTCTGGTGTCGCGCGGCAGCGTTGATATCGCCACGCTGACGCTGATCTACGTAATGCTCGGGCTCGGGCTTAACGTGGTGGTGGGATTATCAGGATTGCTGGTGCTGGGCTACGGCGGTTTCTACGCCATCGGCGCTTACACTTTTGCGTTGCTCAACCACTATTACGGCTTTGGCTTCTGGGAAAGCCTGCCGCTGGCCGGTTTGGTAGCGGGAGCCTTTGGTTTGCTGCTTGGCTTCCCGGTGCTGCGCTTGCGCGGCGACTATCTGGCGATTGTGACGCTCGGCTTCGGCGAAATCGTGCGTATTCTGCTGCTGAATAACACGGCGATCACCGGCGGCCCGAACGGTATCGCGCAGATTCCTAAGCCCAGCCTGTTTGGTCTGGAGTTTGGCCGCCGGGTTAGCGAAGGCGGCTGGAGCACCTTCCATGACTTCTTCGGCTTGAAATACGATCCCAGCGACCGCGTGATTTTCCTCTATCTGGTGGCGCTGCTGCTGGTGGTGCTGACGCTGTTTGTCATCAACCGTTTACTGCGCATGCCGCTGGGCCGTGCGTGGGAAGCGCTGCGGGAAGATGAGATCGCCTGCCGTTCGCTTGGTCTGAGCCCAACGCGCATCAAATTGACCGCCTTCACCATCAGCGCCGTGTTTGCAGGCTTTGCGGGTACGCTGTTCGCCGCACGTCAGGGTTTCGTTAGCCCGGAATCCTTTACCTTCGTCGAATCGGCCTTTGTGCTGGCGATTGTGGTGCTGGGCGGCATGGGCTCGCAGCTGGCGGTGATCCTCGCAGCCATTCTGCTGGTGGTCTCGCGCGAGCTGATGCGTGATTTGAATGAGTACAGCATGCTGGTGCTCGGTGGTTTGATGGTGCTGATGATGATCTGGCGTCCGCAAGGTCTGCTGCCGATGAAGCGTCCGCATCTGAAGTTGAAAAGCAGTAAACAAGGAGAGCAGGCATGAGTCAGCCTTTGTTAGCCGTTGAAGGCCTGATGATGCGCTTCGGCGGCCTGTTAGCCGTCAACAATGTGGCGCTGGAGCTGCATCCACAGGAAATCGTTTCGCTGATTGGCCCGAACGGCGCCGGTAAAACCACGGTGTTCAACTGCCTGACCGGTTTTTATAAACCGACTGGCGGCACCATCAAACTGCGCGATCAGCAGCTGCAGGGTTTGCCGGGCCAGAAGATTGCGCGTATGGGCATTGTGCGCACCTTCCAGCACGTGCGCCTGTTCCGCGAAATGACAGTGATTGAAAACCTGCTGGTGGCACAGCATCAGCACCTGAAAAGCGGCGTGTTTTCCGGCTTGTTCAAAACCCCGGCTTTTCGTCGCGGCGAGAGCGAAGCGCTGGATCGCGCAGCGACCTGGCTGGATCGCATCGGCTTGCTGGATCTCGCCAACCGCCAGGCGGGCAACCTTGCTTATGGCCAGCAGCGTCGTCTGGAAATCGCGCGCTGCATGGTGACGCGTCCTGAGATTCTGATGCTGGATGAACCGGCTGCCGGCCTCAACCCGCGTGAAACCCACGAGCTGGATGAGCTGATCGCCGAGCTGCGCGGTGAGCACAAGGTTTCCGTGCTGCTAATCGAACATGATATGAAGCTGGTGATGGGGATTTCTGACCGCATTTACGTGGTGAATCAGGGAACGCCGCTGGCCAACGGTACGCCGGAAGAGGTGCGTAACAATCCGGATGTAATCCGTGCATATTTAGGTGAGGCGTAACATGGCAAACCCGATTTTAACCTTGCAGAGTGTCAGCGCCCATTACGGTCCGATCCAGGCGCTGCACAACATTAATCTGCACATCAATCAGGGTGAAATCGTTACCCTGATCGGTGCCAACGGCGCGGGTAAAACTACGCTGCTCGGCACCTTGTGCGGTGAACCGCGCGCCACCAGCGGCAACATTACCTTTGATGGCAAAGAGATTACCGACTGGCAAACGGCGAAAATCATGCGTGAAGCAATTGCTATCGTGCCGGAAGGCCGTCGGGTATTTTCGCGTATGACGGTGGAAGAGAACCTGGCGATGGGCGGCTTCTTCGCTACGCGGCAGCAGTATCTTGAGCGTATCGATCGCGTCTATCAGCTGTTTTCACGTCTGGCAGAGCGTAAAGCACAGCGTGCGGGCACCATGTCCGGCGGTGAGCAGCAGATGCTGGCGATTGGCCGTGCGCTGATGAGCCAGCCGCGTCTGCTGCTGCTGGATGAGCCTTCGCTGGGGCTGGCGCCAATTATCATTCAGCAGATCTTCGACACCATTGAGCAGCTGCGTAAAGAAGGCATGACCATCTTCCTCGTCGAGCAGAATGCCAACCAGGCGCTGAAGCTGGCCGATCGTGGCTATGTGCTGGAGAATGGCCACGTGGTGCTGGAGGATAGCGGCGAAGCGTTGTTATCCAATGAAGCGGTACGCAGTGCGTATTTAGGCGCGTAACCGCGGTTGCCCTCACCCTAACCCTCTCCCGCAGGCGGGAGAGGGAACCGATCGAGCTTGCATATGGCAGCGTCTCCCTCTCCCGTGGGAGAGGGTCGGGGTGAGGGCACCAGCACGCAGCAGTCCTACCTTATCCCTCTGTCACATCCCCGTCATAAACCTGTTATTAATCCGTCATTTCCCCGTGTCATGTTACGTCGCGAACAAAAAAATGCGCGAATTCGCGCGTAGCTAACAGCACAGGAAAACCTTATGTCCGCTTTTACGCTTCGTCCCCGCCTGATGAGTGTACTGCTCGGTCTGGCGCTCAGCGGTAATGCGCTGGCTGCAACTGAGATCCCTTTCTGGCACTCAATGGAAGGCGAGTTAGGCAAAGAAGTTGATTCTCTGGCACAACGTTTTAACCAGGCTCATCCCGATTACAAAATCGTCCCGACTTATAAAGGTAACTACGAGCAGAGCCTGGCGGCGGGTATTGCCGCTGTGCGCTCTGGCAAAGCGCCCGCGCTGCTGCAGGTGTATGAAGTCGGTACTGCGACCATGATGGCGTCAAAAGCGATCGTGCCGGTCAATGAAGTGTTTAAAAACGCTGGCGTGCAGATGGATCCGCAGCAGTTCGTGCCAGCCGTTGCCGGTTACTACAGCGACAGTAAAGGCCAGCTGATTTCTCAGCCGTTCAACAGCTCAACGCCGGTGCTGTACTACAACAAAGATGCCTTCAAAAAAGCCGGTCTGAACCCGGACCAGCCACCGAAAACCTGGCAGGAGCTGGCGAAAGACGCCGAAGCGCTGCGCAAAGCCGGCCTGACCTGTGGTTACGCCAGTGGCTGGCAGGGCTGGATTCAGATTGAAAACTTCAGCGCCTGGCATGCGCTGCCGGTGGCCACCAAAAACAACGGCTTTGACGGCACCGATGCAGTGCTGGAATTCAACCAGCCGGTGCAGGTGCGCCACATCGAAATGCTGGAAGCGATGAACAAGAAGGGGGATTTCACCTACTTCGGTCGCAAGGATGAATCCACCGCCAAGTTCTACAACGGCGATTGCGGCATCACCACCGCCTCTTCCGGTTCGCTGGCCGACATCAAACACTACGCCAAATTTAACTTCGGCGTCGGCATGATGCCGTACGATGAAACCGTACCGAACGCACCGCAGAACGCCATTATTGGCGGCGCGAGCCTGTGGGTGATGAAAGGCAAAGATGCCAACACCTACAAAGGCGCGGCGGAGTTTATGAAGTTCCTCGCACAGCCGGAAATCGCTGCTGAATGGCACCAGAAAACCGGTTATCTGCCGATCACCACCGCAGCCTATGAGCTGACTAAACAGCAGGGCTTCTACGACAAGAACCCAGGCGCAGACATCGCCACGCGTCAGATGCTGAACAAAGATCCGCTGCCGTTCACCAAAGGTATGCGTCTTGGCAACATGCCGCAGATTCGCACCATCGTGGACGAAGAGCTGGAGGGCGTGTGGACCGGCAAACAGGCACCACAAGCCGCGCTGGATAACGCGGTGAAACGCGGTAATGAACTGCTGCGCCGTTTTGAGCAGCAAGTGAAGTAAACGCTGTTATCTCGGGGCCGACGCCTGGCGTTCGCCCCGATTTCTCTCTTTGATTGAGCCTGCTATGTCCTCATCGCGCCCCGTATTTCGCTCCCGTTTTCTGCCCTATTTGCTGGTGCTACCGCAACTGGTGATTACCGCCATTTTCTTCCTGTGGCCCGCCGGTGAAGCTCTGTGGTATTCGCTGCAAAGCATTGATCCTTTTGGTATCTCCAGCACCTTCGTGGGTTTGGCGAACTTTAAGCGTCTGTTCAATGACGAATACTATCTGGCATCCTTCTGGACCACCATTGAGTTCAGTGCGCTGGTGACGATTTGCGGCATGACTTTTTCCCTGCTGGCGGCGGCGCTGGTGGATTACGTCATTCGCCTGCGCAAGCTATATCAAACGCTGCTGCTGCTGCCGTACGCGGTCGCGCCGGTGGTAGCGGCGGTGCTGTGGATGTTCTTGTTCAATCCGGGCCTCGGTTTATTCAGCCACCTGCTGAACCAAATGGGCTACAACTGGAACTATGCGCAAAACAGCGGTCAGGCGATGTTCCTGATTGTATTGGCGTCGATCTGGCAGCAAATGAGCTACAACTTCCTGTTTTTCTTCGCGGCGGTACAGTCGATTCCCAAATCGCTGGTGGAAGCCGCTGCGATTGACGGCGCGGGTCCGGTGCGCCGCTTCTTCAATTTGTCGCTGCCGCTGATTACGCCGGTGAGCTTTTTCCTGCTGGTGGTCAATCTGGTTTACGCCTTCTTCGATACCTTCCCGGTGATTGATGCCGCCACCGGCGGTGGTCCGGTACAGGCCACCACTACGCTTATCTACAAAATCTATCGCGAAGGCTTCACCGGTCTGGATCTCTCCTCCTCCGCCGCGCAGTCGGTGGTGCTGATGCTGCTGGTGATTGGCCTGACCATCCTGCAATTCCGCTTTGTCGAGCGTAAGGTGCAATACCAATGATTGAGAATCGACGCGGGCTGGATATCTTCAGCCATACCTTGCTGGTGCTGGGCGTGCTGACCATTCTGTTCCCGCTTTATATCGCCTTTGTGGCGGCGACGCTGGATAACGAGGCGGTGTATCAGGTGCCGATGACCTTAGTACCTGGCTCGCATCTGTGGGAGAACATCTCGCGCATCTGGACGCACGGCGTCAACGGCAACGGCCCGGCATTTGGCATGATGATGTTTAATAGCCTGCTGATGGCGCTCGGTATTACCGTCGGCAAAATCACCGTCTCGATGCTCTCCGCTTTCGCGCTGGTGTGGTTCCGTTTCCCGCTGCGCTCGCTGTTCTTCTGGCTGATTTTCATCACCCTGATGCTGCCGGTCGAAGTGCGTATTTTCCCGACGGTGGAGGTGATTTCGACGCTGAACATGCTCGACAGCTACAGCGGCTTAACGCTGCCGCTGATGGCGTCCGCTACCGCCACTTTCCTGTTCCGTCAGTTCTTTATGTCATTGCCGGACGAGCTGATAGAGGCCGCGCGTATCGACGGCGCCAGCCCGATGCGTTTCTTCTGGGACATCGTACTGCCGCTATCAAAAACTAATCTCGCCGCGCTGTTCGTGATCACCTTTATCTATGGCTGGAACCAGTATCTGTGGCCGCTGCTGATCATCAACGATGCCAGCCTCAGCACCGCTGTGGCGGGGGTGAAAAGTATGATCAACACCAGCGGCGGCCCAACGCAGTGGAATGAAGTGATGGCGGCAATGTTATTAACCCTGATTCCACCGGTGGTGGTGGTACTAGTGATGCAACGTGCGTTTGTGCGTGGCCTGGTGGAGAGTGATAAATAAATGGCAGGCGTAACCCTTCAGACCGTTACCAAGTCGTATGACGGCAAAAATCAGATCATTCAGCCACTGAATATCACCATCAATGATGGCGAATTTATGGTGATGGTCGGCCCTTCCGGCTGCGGCAAATCGACACTGCTGCGCATGGTGGCAGGCCTCGAGCGCGTATCGTCTGGCGATATCTATATCGACGACAAACGCGTCACCAATATGGAGCCGAAAGATCGCGGTATCGCCATGGTGTTTCAGAACTACGCGCTCTATCCGCACATGACGGTGGGCGAAAACATGGCGTATGGCCTGAAAATTCGCGGCATGGGTAAAGTGCAGATTGAGCAGCGCGTGATGGAAGCGGCGCGCAGCCTGGAGCTGGATCATCTGCTGCATCGCCGTCCGCGCGAATTGTCTGGCGGACAGCGTCAGCGTGTGGCAATGGGCCGCGCCATCGTGCGTGAACCGGCTGTGTTCCTGTTTGATGAGCCGCTCTCCAACCTCGACGCGCGTCTGCGCGTGCAGATGCGTCTTGAGCTGCAACAGCTGCATCGCCGCCTAAAAACCACCAGCCTCTACGTCACGCACGATCAGGTAGAAGCCATGACGCTGGCGCAGCGTGTGATGGTGATGAACAAAGGCGTAGTGGAGCAGGTGGGTACGCCGGTGGAAGTGTATGAACGTCCGGCCAGCCAGTTCGTTGCCTCCTTTATCGGCGCGCCGGCCATGAACCTGCTGCCGGGACAAATCAGCAGCGACGGCACGCGTTTTACCCTGGATGCGCTTAACAGCTTGCTGCTGGGTGAAAGTAAAGCCAAATGGGCCAACCGTCCGCTGACGCTGGGCATCCGTCCCGAGCATATTCAGCTCAGCAGCCGCGAGGCCGGCGGCATTCCGCTGGTGGTGGAGACGCTGGAGATGCTCGGTGCCGATAATCTGGCGCATGGCCGCATCGGCAACGTGCGCATGGTGGTGCGTTTGCCGCACAGTGAGCGCCCGCAGGCGGGCAGCACCTTGTGGCTGCATCTGCCGTCAGATGCGTTACACTTCTTCGATTCAACCTATGGAAAGCGTCTGGAATGAGTCAACACAACTGGCCTTATCCGCACATTGTCGCGCATCGCGGCGGCGGCAAACTGGCCCCGGAAAATACCCTCGCGGCGATTGATGTCGGCGCGCAGCACGGCCACACCATGATTGAGTTTGATGCCAGGCTCTCGGAAGATAAGCAGATTTTCCTGCTGCACGATGACACGCTCGATCGCACCAGCAACGGCTGGGGCGTGGCGGGTGCGCTGTCGTGGCATAAGCTGTCCCAGCTGGATGCGGGCGGTTGGTTTAGCCGCGATTACGAAGGCGAACCGCTGGCGCTGCTGAGCGAAGTGGCAGAACGATGCCGCCAGCATCAGATGATGGCCAATATCGAGATCAAACCGACGACCGGTCAGGATGTGGAAACCGGGCGCAATGTGGCTCTCGCGGCACGCGAACTGTGGCAAGGACAAACCGCGCCGTTGCTCTCATCCTTCTCTTATGCCGCGCTTGAAGCGGCGATGCAGGCGGCGCCCGAGCTGCCGCGCGGCTTACTGCTGGATGAGTGGCACGACGACTGGCAGGCGCTGACGGCGCGTCTGGATTGCGTATCGATTCATCTGAATCACAGATTACTCGACGCTGAACGTACCGCGCTGCTGAAAGCGGCCGGTCTGCGGATTCTGGTGTATACCGTGAATCAGCCCGCGCGCGCGCGCGAGCTGCTAAGTTGGGGCGTCGACGCCATCTGCACCGATCGTATCGACACTATCGGTGCGGACTTCCGCTAGTTCTGCTGCTTAAGCTGGCCCGGCTGCGATTGAATCACCTGCTGCTGGGCACTGTTACGCTGTTCCTGCACCTTGCGCTGCACATCCTGGCTTTGCTGCTGCTGATCCTGCTGCAGTTTACGCTTTTGCTGTTGCTGCTGATTCTGCATTTGCGACTGCATCCGCTGCTGGCTCGGGTTATAGCCGGGTTGGTTCGGGTCGTTGGTGCTATTCAACATATTCGCCATGCTGCTTAACGGCAGCAAAGCGGCGATCACAATTAGCCATTTGTTTTTGTTCATGGTGTTTCCTCCATCAATGCAGCCTGCTGTGTGGTGTTGTTGCGCAACAGGCAACAACGGCTACTGACATAAGTTTATGCTATATCTCAAACCCCTTATCCAGGAGTGCACCTAATTTAACTTTACTGCTACGCTTTTTACTGTATTTGCAAACACTTGCATCAATTAATAACAAATGTAAATAACGTAAAAAGGGTGGTGACAGGATGAGGATACAAGGCAACGTGCGTCAGTTCGGCTGGGCATTGCTGATGAGTTTTACCGTGGTGCAGGGCGCGAACGCCGCGCCGACCAGTGCACCGCCGGTTTCCTATGGCGTCGATAGCGACACTTTTCACCCGGTTAAGGCCAAACATGGCATGGTGGCATCGGTTGATGCGCTGGCCACTGAAGTGGGTGTCGATATCCTTAAGCAGGGCGGTAACGCCGTCGATGCAGCAGTGGCGGTTGGCTTCGCGTTGGCGGTGACGCATCCGCAGGCCGGTAATCTCGGCGGCGGTGGCTTTATGCTGCTGCGCACCGCATCCGGCCGCACTACCGCTATCGACTTCCGCGAAATGGCGCCGGCGCGCGCATCACGCGATATGTTCCTCGACAAGCAGGGCAACGCTGATAGTAAGTTGTCACTCACTTCTCACTTAGCCTCCGGCACGCCGGGCACCGTGGCCGGTTTTGCGCTGGCGGCGCAGAAATACGGCACCTTGCCGCTCAGCACCTTGCTGGCGCCGGCTATCAAACTGGCGCGTAACGGCATCATAGTGAACGATGCGCTGGCCGACGATCTCGCCACCTACGGCAAAGAGACGCTAATCAATCACGACAATAGCCGTGCGATTTTCTACAAGGCCGACGGCAAGCCATATCAGAAGGGCGAACGTCTGGTGCAAAAGAACCTCGCACATAGCCTGCAGCTGATTGCCCAGCAAGGTCCGGATGCGTTCTATAAAGGCAAAATCGCCGATGAGATTGCCGGTGAAATGGCACAGCATGGTGGGTTGATCGGCAAGCCGGATCTGGCGGCCTACCGCGCGGTGGAGCGTAAACCGGTGAGCGGCACCTATCGCGGCTATGAAGTCTTCTCCATGCCGCCGCCGTCGTCCGGCGGGATTCACATCGTGCAGATCCTCAATATCCTGGAAAACTTCGATCTGGCGAAATGGGGCTTTGGCAGCGCCGATGCGATGCAGGTCATGGCAGAGGCGGAAAAGTACGCCTATGCCGACCGTTCGGAGTACCTGGGCGATCCTGACTTCGTCAACGTGCCGCAGCAGGCGCTTACCAGCAAAGCCTACGCCAAAACGCTGGCGCAGCAGATTGACGTCAACAAAGCGCGTCCATCCAGCGAGATCAAACCGGGTAAACTGGCACCGTATGAAAGTAATCAAACCACGCACTTCTCGGTAGTCGATAAAGAGGGCAACGCGGTAGCGGTGACTTATACGCTGAATACCTACTTCGGCAGCGGCATTGTGGCTGGCCAAAGCGGTATCCTGATGAACAATGAAATGGATGACTTCTCAGCTAAACCGGGCACGCCAAACGTCTATGGCTTAGTCGGCGGGGAGGCGAATGCGGTGCAACCGGCCAAACGTCCGCTGTCATCGATGTCGCCCACCATCGTGGCGAAAGACGGGAAAACCTGGCTGGTTACCGGCAGCCCGGGCGGCAGCCGCATTATCACCACCGTGCTGCAAATGGTGGTCAACAGCATCGATTTTGGGATGAACGTGGCTGAAGCAACCAACGCACCACGCTTCCATCATCAATGGTTGCCGGATCAGCTGCGGGTCGAGAAAGGCTTTAGCCCGGATACGCTACGCCTGCTGGAAACCAAAGGCCAGCATGTGAAAGTGATGCCTGCGATGGGCAGTACGCAGAGCATCATGATTGGGCCGGACGGCACGCGCTATGGCGCATCCGATCCGCGTTCGGTGGATGATTTAAGCGCGGGATACTAATCACCCTGCTTTGTAGGGTCGCCACTCATGGCGACCAGGTTTGCAGGTGCGCATCAATGCGCACCCGACATTGATAATCAGCAAAATGGTGAAAATCCCCTTTAACATCAAGGGATTCTATCTTGCCATCAATGCAAAAAAATTCGCTAAAAGGGTTTACAGACGCGAATGATAATGATTATTATTGTCATGCGAGCTCGGAAACGTCTCCTGACATCTGGGTAAGCACGACATTGCTCACATTGCTTCCAGGTATTATTTAGCCAGCTCGGGTGCTGGCTTTTTTTTTGCTTTCACATGGTGTACCAGGTTGCCGCTCCGGGCCCAACCGGCAGATTGAACACGAACACCCACAGCACAAACAGCAGCGTCCAGCCAATCATAAACACCACCGAATACGGCAACATCATGGCCACCAGCGTACCGATGCCCATGTCACGACGATAGCGCGCCGCCACCGCCATAATCAGACCAAAATAACTCATCATCGGCGTTATCACGTTGGTCACAGAATCGCCAATGCGGTAAGCCGCTTGAATCACTTCTGGCGCAAAGCCCACCAGCATCAGCATCGGCACAAAGATCGGTGCGGTAACCGCCCATTGCGCCGAGGCGGAGCCAATCATCAAATTGATAAAGCCGCAGATCATGATGAAGCAAACAAACAGTAGCGGTGCGCCCATATCCAGTGATGCCAGCAGATTGGCGCCTTTCACCGCCACCACGGTGCCGAAGTTGCTCCAGTTAAAGAACGCCACGAACTGCGCAGCAAAGAATACCAGTACGATGTACATGCCCATGCTGCTCATGCTGGCAGACATGGCGTTGATCACATCACGATCGTTGCGCATATTGCCGATGAGTCGGCCATACACCATGCCTGGAATAGCGAAGAAGACAAAGATAAACACCACAATGCCTTTCAGGAAAGGCGAGCCCGCCAGCGTGCCGGTTTTCGGATTGAGCAATACGCCGTAACCCGGAATGACGGTTAGTATCAGCAGCATTGTGACGCCCAGTACCGCCCAGCCGGCACCTTTCAGCGCCCGACGTTCAGTTGCTGTGAGCGCGCCCATATCGCCACGCACCGCATCGCCCTCGCTATCCTGATATTTGCCCAATTTCGGTTCGACGATGCTGTTGGTAATCCATGTACCCAGAATGGAAATCACGAAAGTGCTGACAAACATGAAGTACCAATTCACTTCCGGGCCAACATGGTAGTTCGGATCGATAATCTGTGCGGCGCTTTGGGTAATACCCGACAGCAGCGGATCGATGGTGCCGAGCAATAAATTCGCGCTGTAGCCGCCTGAAACCCCAGCAAACGCTGCAGCCAGGCCCGCCAATGGATGACGGCCCAGCGAGTGGAAAATCATGGCTGCCAGTGGAATCAGCACCACATATCCCAGCTCCGAAGCCGTATTGGAGATAATACCGGCGAAGACGACAGTGAAGGTGATGAGCTTTTTCGGTGCGTTAAACACCAGTGCGCGCATTGCTGCCGAGAGCAGCCCCGAATGTTCGGCAATGCCCACGCCGAGCAAGGCAACCAGCACGGTGCCGAGTGGTGCGAAGCCGGTGAAGTTGGTAACCAGATTGCTGACAATACGCTGCAGACCTTCGGCACTCATTAGGCTAACCACGTGAATCACCCCATCCGGCGCGCGGCCCGCCGCCCCAATAGGGCGCGGATCCATGACGCTGACACCGAAGGCGGCAGCAACGGCTGATGCGACAATAATAAAGAGCGCAAAGATCGCGAACAGCGTTATTGGATGGGGCAGCAGGTTGCCGAGCCACTCAACGGTATTCAGAAAGCGTTCAATAGGACGCCTGGTGGATGCAGAAGTTTGGTCCGTCATGATTGTCCTTGTTATGTCTTTAGGTGCTAATTTGCAGGACTGCCGATGCTCTTTGTTCTCACTCTGATTAGCTACAAGACCCTTCTCGTTAGTTCAGCCGTAAGGTTTCCCACAAAACCTGAACCTGACAAAAAATGATAAACTCGGGTTACCTTTGATCTCAGGCGCACACGATGAAGAAGAAAAGACCGGTATTACAGGACGTTGCCGATCGCGTCGGCATCACAAAAATGACCGTCAGCCGCTACCTGCGCAATCCTGATCAGGTCTCAGCGGCGCTGCGCGACAAAATCGCTGTGGCGCTGGATGAGCTCGGTTATATCCCCAATCGCGCCCCCGACATGCTCTCTAACGCCACCAGTCGCGCTATCGGCGTGCTGCTGCCTTCGCTGACCAACCAGGTTTTTGCAGACGTGCTGCGCGGGATTGAAGCCGTCACCGATGAAGCGGGTTATCAAACGCTGGTGGCGCACTTTGGTTACAACGCGCAGAAAGAGGAGCTCCAGCTGCGTTCGCTGCTCGGCTGGAACATCGACGGCGTGATTCTCACCGAGCGCACTCACACGCCAGGCACGCTGCGCATGCTGGAAGTGGCGGGCATTCCGGTGATTGAAATGATGGATTCGGTAACGCCTTGCCTCGATATGGCGGTAGGCTTTGATAACGTCGAGGCGGCACGTCAGATGACGCATGCTATCCTGAAAAAAGGGCATCGCCACACCGTTTATCTCGGCGCACGCCTTGATGAACGTACCCTACAGAAACAGCAAGGTTATGAAAAAGCGATGCGCGAAGCCGGGCTGACGCCGCACAGCGTGATGATGGAAGATGCTTCTTCATTCAGCGCCGGCGCGCAGCTGCTGTGCGAAGCGCAGAAGCGTTATCCTGAGACCGATAGCCTGTTCTGTACCAACGATGACCTGGCGGTTGGCGCGATGTTTGAGTGCCAACGCCAGGGATTGCGCGTGCCGCAGCAGATGGCGATTGCCGGTTTTCACGGTCACGACATTACGCAAGTGGTGAATCCGCGCCTCGCCACGGTGTTAACGCCGCGTGAGCGCATGGGTCGTGAATCGGCGGCGATGCTGCTGGCGCGCATTGGCGGCGATCGCAGCGTCACGCAACCATTGGATGTCGGTTTCGAAATTGCCGAAGGTGACAGCATCTGATTTTGGCGAATTTATGAGTCAGTTCACACTTTCGTGCTTTTCCGCCTAACAAGGGTTGCCAGCCTTTGAGTGGGCTCCGACAATGATGACTGAATTTGTTATCGGTAACATTGGGCAGAAATCACTGCCGGAGCGCAAAACAATGACTACGCCATCTCCATCGCACCACGTCTTTATCCTGATGGGCGTTTCCGGCAGCGGAAAATCTGCCGTCGCCAATCAGGTCTCTCACCAGTTAAACACTGCGTTTCTCGATGGCGATTTCCTCCATCCGCGCAGCAACATCATGAAAATGGCCGATGGTCATCCGCTGGACGACAACGATCGCCAGCCGTGGCTGCAGGCGCTGAATGATGCGGCGTTTGCCATGCAGCGCACCCAGGAAATCTCTATTATCGTCTGCTCGGCGCTGAAAAAGTCCTATCGTGACATCCTGCGTCAGGGCAACGAGAACCTGAAATTTATTTATCTGCAGGGCGATTTCGAGACCATCGAATCCCGTCTGAAGGCGCGTAAAGGTCACTTTTTCAAACCGCAGATGCTGGTGACGCAGTTCGCTACGCTGCAGGAACCCGGCGCGGATGAGCCCGATGTACTGGTGGTTGATATCAATCATTCACTGGATGAGGTAGTTGCGGCCACGGTTGCGACCATTGAGGGTGCAATCAACAAGGGTTAGTCATGAGTACCGCAACGCTAGTGTTAACCGCAGCAGGCTCTGTCCTGCTGCTGCTGTTTTTGGTGATGAAAGCGCGTATGCACGCCTTTGTTGCCCTGATGTTAGTCTCCATTGGTGCCGGTCTGTTTTCCGGCATGCCGCTCGATAAAATCGCCGAAACCATGGAAAAAGGCATGGGCGGAACGCTCGGCTTTCTCGCCATTGTGGTGGCGTTGGGCGCGATGTTCGGCAAAATCCTGCATGAAACCGGCGCGGTCGATCAAATTGCCATCCGCATGTTGAAAACCTTTGGTGAAAGCCGCGCGCACTATGCGATGGGCGTCGCCGGGTTAATCTGCGCGCTGCCGCTATTTTTCGAAGTGGCGGTGGTGTTGCTAATTAGCATTGCGTTCGCGGTGGCGCGTCGCACCAAAGGCAATTTAGTCAAGCTGGTGATTCCGCTCTTTGCCGGGGTGGCGGCGGCGGCGGCGTTTCTGTTGCCTGGACCGGCGCCGATGCTGCTGGCTTCGCAAATGCACGCCGATTTTGGCTGGATGATCCTGCTGGGCCTGTGCGCGGCAATCCCGGGCATGCTGATTGCCGGTCCGCTGTTTGGTAACTTTATCGCGCGTCACGTCAGCTTTAGCGCCCCGCCGGAAGATCACCAACCGGAAGTGGAAGAGGGCAAACTGCCGTCGTTTGGCTTTAGCCTGGCGCTGATTCTATTCCCGCTGCTGTTGGTCGGTCTGAAAACCATCGGCGCGCGCTTCACCACGCCGGGTACGCATTTGTATGAGTGGCTGGAGTTTATCGGCCATCCGTTCACGGCGATTCTGCTGGCCTGTCTGGTGGCGATTTATGGCCTGGCGTACCGTCAGGGCATGGATAAAGAGAAGGTGATGCAGGTGTGCGGCAGCGCGCTGCAGCCGGCGGGCATTATTCTGCTGGTGATCGGTGCGGGCGGCGTGTTTAAGCAGGTGCTGGTGGATTCGGGTGTGGGCCCGGTGCTGGGCCACGCGTTGACTGGCGCAGGTATGCCGATTGCGCTGGCGTGCTTCATTCTCTCCGGTGCGATCCGCGTGATTCAGGGCTCGGCTACCGTGGCGTGTTTAACCACCGTGGGTTTGGTGATGCCGGTGATTGAACCGCTGCACTACAGCGGCGCGCAGCTGGCGGCGCTGTCGATCTGTATCGGCGGCGGCTCGATCATTATCAGTCACGTGAATGATGCCGGCTTCTGGCTGTTTGGCCGCTTTACCGGCGCCACCGAAGCCGAAACGCTGAAGACCTGGACGCTAATGGAAACCATCCTCGGTACCACTGGCGCGATTGTCGGAATGATTGCGTTTAGTTTGCTGTCGTGATGTAAAACCCGCGCAATAAATTGCGCCGCTACGGAATGCAAATGTTTGTAGCGGCGCGATTCATCGCGCGTTTTTGAACTTATCAATCCTCATCCCGCTCGTCATCCGGCTGATCTAACACCGTGTACGCCACGGCGCAGAACAGCGAATTCAAACGTTTCATATCGCCCAATAATCCAAGATGCAGCGAGCTGGTTTCAATGCTTTGCACATTTTGCAGATGCAAACGCTCGACGTGCGCGTGGGAGAAGCGGCGAATCAGAATGCGGAAACGATGTTTAGAGCGGCGCAGGCGTTTGGCGCTGGTCACATCGTGCGACAGAAACACCGACAAACTCAGGCGCAGGTTATACAGCACCTGCTCCTGCAAGGTTTGCAGCTCCTCCAATCCTTCCGCTGAGAAGGCGCGGCGCGCGGTCAGCGACTTATCCGCTACGTCGGCGCACATGCGTTCAATAATATCGCCCGCCTGTTCCAGATTGAGCGCCATCTCAATGATCTCCGCCCAGCGGCGGGAATCATCCTCCGGCAAATCCTCTTTCGGCATGCGCGCCAGATAGAGTTTGATCGCGGTGTAGAGCACATCCACATCATCATCCAGCCGCCGCACCGCGCGCTCTTCACGCAGGTCGCCGTGCACCACTTTATTGAATGACTCAATCATCTGCTCGACCACGTCGCCAATACGCAGCGTTTCGCGCGAGGCATTTGCCAGTGCTAACGCCGGCGTATCCAGCGCGCTACTGTCGAGATGTTTGGGTTTCAGATGGGTTTCATTCTCCGCATCGTCATCAATCATGTGGCGGCACAGACGCGCCATCGGCTCGGCAAACGGCACCATCACTAAGCAGCGAATCAGGTTGTAGAACACGTGGAAGAAGATCACCAGCTCCTCATCATTGACCGGTAATTTGTCGAGGATGTCGGCGACGAAATTGACGAACGGTAAAATGGCGATGCTGCCAATCAGCTTGAACAGCAGGCTGCCGAGTGCAACACGTTTGCCGGCGGCGTTGGAGCCGCTGGCGTTGATCATTGCCAGTAAGCCGCTGCCGAGGTTGGCGCCTATCACCAGGCAAAGCGCGACTTTAAACGAGATGACGCCGGTTGCCGTCAGCGTAGCGGTAATCAGCACCGCCGCGAGGCTGGAGTAACTGATGATGGCAAACACCGCGCCAATCAACGCATCGAGCATCACATCGCCAGTTAGCGTCGAGAACAGCACCTGCACGCCTGCCGCCTGGGTAATCGGTTTGGCGGCGGCGACAATCAGCTGCAACGCCAGCAAAATCAGCCCCAAACCTATGCTGGCGCGGCCCAGCTGACCGCCGCGCGTCTGCTTGCGGCTGAGGAAAAACACTACGCCAAAGAAGATGAACAGCGGCGAAAGCCACGTCAGATCAAAGGTCAGGATGCGCGCCATGATGGCGGTACCGACATCGGCACCCAGCACCACGACCAGCGCGGGCGTGAGGCTCACCAGATTCTGCGCGACAAAAGAGGTGACGAGCAGCGTGGTGGCGTTACTGCTTTGCACCAGCGCTGTGACGCCAATCCCGGCGAGAAACGCCATCGGTTTTTTTTCGACGCTGCGGCTGAGTACACGACGCAGATCGGCACCGTACACGCGCATGATACCGGTACGCACGATGTGCGTGCCCCACACTAGCAGCGCAACGGCAGAGAGTAGATTAAGCAGAGTTAACACGGTTAAAGGCTCCTCATCCGTCAGGCGCAAACAACACCGATTGCCAGCCTGACGGTGAGCGCAACCGGTAAAACCTTCGCCGCGTTGCGTTGCCCATTTTTTCGTTAAAATTAAGCGACCTGGCGCAACGTCGACATCTCTAACTGTAGCCCAATCTGCATGCCAGCGGGGTGCAAATCTGCCACGCTACGGTTGAGGACATCAATCGAGAGCTCGACGTTTTGTGCGCACACGCGATAGCGGATCACGTTGCCGAGCAAGCTGTGGCTGAGGATGGTGGCGGGAATGCCATCCTGTGGCGCACATAGCCGAATTGACTCGGGACGAATCGCCACCTGGCCGCTAAATGTTTGGCCGGTAAGCTGCAATGCCTGCTCGGCGCTCAGCAGGTTGTAGTTGCCAATAAATCCGGCGGCGAACAGATCGGCTGGCTCGGTATACAGCCTCTCAGCATTGCCGTTCTGCACGATCTTGCCACGATTCATCAACACGATGCGATCGGACATCGTCAACGCTTCTTCCTGATCGTGGGTGACGAACAGGGTAGTGAGTTTTAGTTCTTTTTGAATATTACGGATCTGTTCGCGCAGATGACGGCGAATACGCGCATCCAGCGCCGACAGCGGTTCGTCCAGCAGCAGCAAGCGCGGACGTGTCACCAGCGAACGTGCCAGCGCCACGCGCTGACACTGTCCGCCCGAAAGCTGATGCGGATAGCGGCGCGCGAAATCGGTGAGTTCGACCAGCGCCAGCACTTCCATCACGCGTTTTTGAATATCGCCGCTGGCCAGCTTCTGCATCTTCAGACCAAACGCCACATTCTTCTCAACCGTCATATTCGGAAACAGCGCGTAGCTCTGGAACACCATGCCAATGGTGCGCTTCTGCGGCGGCAGCGGCACGATATCCTGACCTTGCAGCAGCACTTTACCGCTATCAACGTCAGTCAATCCGGCGATGCAGCGCAGCAGCGTGGATTTACCGCAGCCGCTTGGGCCGAGCAGGGTGACAAACTCGCCCTCTTCGGCGCTAAAATCGATGTTTTCAAAAATGGCGGTCGGGCCGTAGCTTTTATTCAACTGAGTGACGTTCAGATAACTCATGGTCAGCCTCGTTCAGGATTGAGGGCATTCGCCAGCCAGGTGACCAGCAAAACGACGGCAAAATAGGAGATCACCAGCGCACTGGTGAAGTGGCCGCTGCCGTTGCGCATGTTAAACAGATAAACCTGCAAGGTTTCATAGCGGGTGCCGACCAGCATGTTAGCGAAGACGAATTCACCAATCAGGAAGGAGAAGGAGAGCAGCACCGCGATAAACACCCCTTTACGCAGGTTTGGCAGCACCACAAACAGCGCAGCCTGCCAGGTGCTGGCGCCGAGCAGCTGGGCGGCATCAATCAGCTCTTTCAGGTTGATCGCCTGCATGTTGTTGGAGATGGCGCGGTAGATAAACGGCAAAGCGATGGTGAAGTAGCAGCCGATCAAAATCCACGGCGTGCCGGTCAGCATCAAGGGTGACGACGAATAGAGCTGCAGCAGACCGACCGATGACACCACCGGCGGCACGGCGAACGGCATCAGAATCAGCACATTCATTACCGCATCCAGCTTCGGATAGTAGTAAGCGATCACAAACATGGCGGGCAGCACCAGCACCAGCGAGAATAGTAGCGCACCGAAGCAAACCAGCAGCGAATGTCCCAGCGCCGTCAGGAAACGTGGATCGCTCCACAGCGCAGTCAGCCATTTAAGCGTAAAGCCCTGCGGCAGAATAGTGTCGCTCCAGCTGGTGGAAATGCCGTACAGCAGCGTCGCCAGCAGCGGCGCGGCCAGGATGCACAGCAGCAGCCAGACAATCAGGCGATGGTAAAATTTTTCCGCGCGAGACACGTGTGGCTCCTTAAGACGCTTTGGCGTTGAGATAGCTGCGGCGCACCAGATATTGCTGCACCACGGTAATCAGCGCCATGATCAGCACCAGCAGCATCGCCAGCGCACCGCCGGTATTGGGATCGAGTGAGATATCGCCGGATACCAGCGCCGCGATGCGCACCGGCACCACGTTAAAGTTGCCGGTTGTCAGCGCGTAAATGGTGGCGTAAGCACCGAGCGCGTTAGCCAGCAAAATAACGAAGGTGCCGAGTAGCGCCGGGAACAGAATCGGTAAACCGATATGCCACCAATAGCGCCCGCGCCCCGCGCCCAGCAGCGCGGCGGACTCCTGCCAATCCTGCCGCAAGCCATCAAACGCCGGATAGAGCAGCAAAATGCCAAGCGGGATTTGGAACCAGGTGTAAACCAGCACCATGCCGTCGCGCGAGAACAGCTTAAAGCCCTCCAGCACGCCGTAATGGCGCAGCAGCAGCGTCAGGCAGCCGTTCAGGCCAAGCAGGATGACAAAGGCAAACGCCAGCGGCACGCCGGCGAAGTTGCTGGTCATGTTGGTAAATGACATTAAAAAGCGCTGAAAACGCCCGCTGCCGAGTTGATGTAACGAATATCCAGCAATCAGCGAGATCAGCAGACCATAAATGCTTGACCAGATGGAGATATCCAGCGACAGGCGAAAGGCCTGTAAATAGAACGGCGAAGTGAGAATATCGCTATAGTTATCAATGCCCCAACGCTCATTCATGTCGCTCCAGAAGCTGTTGATAGCAATCCACAGCAGCGGTGCGAGCTGAAACGCCACCCAGAACAGGGCAAAAGGCAGCAGCAGCAGGGAAGCGAGCGTTTTTCCCTTCATTACTGCGGCTCCGCCAGTAACGCGCGGCAAACCGGCTTATCATGCTCAACGCCGAGTAAGGTGCAAACGATACCGCATAGCTCGGTCTGCAGGGGTTTGAGATCCGGCTGCAGTGAAAAACCGCCGCCAAATACAAACAGCGGCACCTGCGTCTCTTCGGGCAAAATGCCGCCGTGCGAGCGGTCATCGTTCATGCCGTGATCGGCGGTGACAATCACCTGATATCCGGCGGCCAGCCAACCGGGCATCCACTGCGACAGGTAACCATCGGCCATGCGCGCGCGGTTGCGATATTGCGGCGATGACAAACTGTGTTTGTGCCCGGCATCGTCAATGTTCATCGGGTGGATTAGCAGGAAGTCCGGATCGTGGCGCAGGCGCAGGCTTTCCGCGTCCTCAAACAGATGGGAATCCGGATAGCCGTCGTCCCAGTAAAAGTGCCCATACTGAATCGGCAGGTCGGGTGCGATCGTATGCCGGTCGCGCGCCGTATTGAACGGGGAGTGATTGTAGAGTTCACTCACCCAGTGATAGGCGGCCGCAGCGGTGGTAAGACCGGCTGCACGCGCATAATGGAAGATGCTGCGCTGATTACTCAAGCGGCTGACGCCATTATGAATAATGCCGCTGCGTACCGGTGGAATGCCGGTGAGAATACATTCATACAGCGGACGCGACAGCGAAGGCAGCTCGCAGGTCAGCGTGTAATACTGGCCGTTGCCCTGCGCGCATTCGGCAAATAGATAGCCCATCGCGTGCTGCGCTACCTGGTTACTCAGGCCATCCAACACCACCAGGATTGTTTTCATCCCTTCTCCTTTATGGCAATCGTTAATCCAGGTGCGCATAAATGCGCACCCTACAAAACAACGTTACTGTTTCATATTGATGATGACGTTCTCCTGCCACAGGCGCGGCAGCATTTTCGACGTCTTATCCCATGCCGCCTGGTCTTTGATTGGACGGGCATTTTTATACTCAGACTGCGGTAACAGTTTGGCCTGCACGTCAGCCGGCAGGGTTAAATGCTCAGCACGAATCGGACGCGCATAGCCTTTCGCCAGGTTGATCTGGCCTTCATCAGACAAGATGTATTCACGCGCCAGCTTGGCGGCATTTGGGTGTTTAGCGTACTTGTTGATGATGGTGCTGTAGCCCGAGGTGACGGAACCATCGGAGGGGATCACCACTTCGTAGCGATTTTTGTCGATTTGATCGCGATAGTTCAGACCGTTGAAGTCCCACACCACGGCAACCTGAATTTCGCCTTTCTCGATGTTGGCAATCACCGGATCGGTTACGCCAAGACGGCCCTCTTTCGCCAGGTCACCGAAGAAGCTCAGCGCCGGTTTAACGTTCTTCTCGTCACCGCCCATGGCGTAGCTGGCCGCCAGTACACCGTTGGCCGCTTGAGCTGCAGTACCGACGTCGCCGATAGTGACCACATACTTACCTTTCTTTAAATCGGCCCAGCTGTGTGGCACATCTTTCACCTGCTGCTTATCGACCAGGAAGGCGATGGTGCCGGTGTAGGCCAGCATCCAGTTGCCATCCTGATCTTTCGCCCAGCTCGGAATTTGATCCCAATGCGTTGGCTTGTAAGGTTGTGCTACGCCTTTCGCGACGGCAATCGGACCGAAAGCGGCGCCCACATCACCGATATCGGCGCTGGCGTTCTCCTTCTCTGCAGCAAATTTTGCCAGCTCTTGCGCAGAAGACATGTCAGTGTCGCTGTGCTTCAGACCATATTTGCTGCTGAGATCACTCCAGGTATCTTTCCAGTTGGCCCAGCTATCTGGCATGCCGACGCTGTTAACCTGGCCTTCAGCGCGCGCGGCTTTTTCTAACGCGGCGAGGTCATTATCTGCAGCTTGCGCGGCAGGCAGCGCAAGCAGTACGGCACTGGCTACTACAGAGGCGATAAACGCTTTCATCTCGATTGCTCCCGGTATATGTTGTGGGACTTCTTGGTCTAGTCCAGCAAGAACCGAGCCAATGTAGCCCGAGTAGATGAAGGTTTTATGACCATGGTGGTGAAATGTGGTGTGGCGCGACGATCCACATGCGGTTACAGCGCGCTAAAGCGTGGGTTGACTCTTGTCACAGTGTAGTCATCGAACTGTCATAGTGCAGATTTGCCCCAAAATGAGGCTGAAAAATGTTGTCAAAAACGGCGGATATGATTGCGGCAGGCGTGCGGGAACGCATTGAAAACGGTGAATTTGCCAGCGGTCGTTTGCCTGCGGAGCGCGCGTTAAGCGAACACTATTCCACCACGCGCATCACGCTGCGTGAGGCGTTGGGTTTGCTGGAAGCGCAGGGCATAATTTATCGCGAATTGCGCCGTGGCTGGTTTCTCGCACCGCCGCGCCTGGTTTATAACCCTTCGCATCACAGCCATTTTCATGCGATGGCGGCCGAGCAAGGTCGCGTTGCCAGCACCGAAGTGCTTGAAGCGCGTGAAGTGCCAGCCCAGTTGGCGATTGCGCATCATCTGCAGCTGCTGGAGGGCGACAAGGTGTACCGCATTCGCCGTTTGCGCCGCATTGATGGCCGCGCGGTGTTGTATGTTGAGCATTACCTTAATCCAGCCTATTTCCCGGGTTTGCTGGATGAAGATCTCACGCGTTCACTCACCGATCTCTATGACCAGCGCTACGGCATCCGCTACGGTGGCGCGCGCTTTACTATTTTGCCGGGGCCACTTCCGGTGCGCGCTGCGCCTGCGCTCAATGTCGCCAGCGGTACGCCGGGCTTACTGATTACCCGCATCAACCGCGATCAGCACAAGCGAGTGATTGATTGTGACTGCGAGTTCTGGCGCTACGACGCGCTGTGCGTGGATGTTGAAGTATAAATATTGTGATTTTGATCACGCTACAGCATGATAGCGTCAGAAAGTTCTTGAGAGACTAAGGCGCGAAAAAATGACAATAAAAACAGGGGTTGGGCAGTACATTTCATTAGCATTGCAGTGGGTGCTCAACATTGGCCTGATTATTCTGGCCATTATTCTGGTGGTGTTTCTCGGTAAGGAAACCATTCATCTGGCCAATGTGTTGTTCAGCACCGGTGAGCAGACCTCTTCTTATCTGCTGATTGAAGGCATCGTGATCTATTTCCTCTATTTCGAATTTATCGCGTTGATTGTGAAGTACTTTCAGTCGGGCTATCACTTTCCGCTGCGCTATTTTATCTACATCGGTATCACCGCCATTATTCGCCTGATCATCGTCGACCATAAAAACCCGTTTGATACGCTCTATTATTCAGCGGCGATTTTGATTCTGGTGGTGACGCTGTGGCTGGCAAACAGTAACCGCCTGAAGCGCGAGTAATTACCCTTCTTTATCTGCCGTGGCACAACGAGCCGTGCCACGCATTCTCCTCTGCGTTAAACTAGGGCAACTTTTTTTCCGGAGATGTCCTGATGTCGCATGACGCGCTGCGCCAGTTACGCGCACTGCACTGGCTGCCAGCCTCTTCCCCACGGCTTTCTGCCCCTTTACTCGACTGGTTACTTGAAGAAGATTCCATGACGCGTCGCTTTGAGCAGCATTGCCAGCAAGTGACGGTAGAACTCATTCGTGAAGCGTTTATTGGTGCCGATGAGGTAACGGATGAAGCTGAATTTCTGCCAGCTGATCAACGCTTTTGGCTACGCGAAATTGTGCTGTGCGGCGATGGAGAACCCTGGCTGATTGGCCGCACCGTGGTGCCGGAAAGTACCCTTCACGGCCCGGAGCAGATGCTGCAACAGCTGGGTACGCGCCCGCTTGGTCGCTATCTGTTTTCTTCATCGACCCTGAGTCGCGATTTTATCGATCCTGGCCAGATAGACGATTTGTGGGGACGTCGTTCCCGCCTGCGTTTATCAGGCAAACCGCTACTGCTAACCGAACTGTTTTTACCGGCGTCGCCGCTGTATCGCGCGCTGGAGCAAGGATAAAACCACTGTGCAAAACACCTTACCCATGACCAAATGGCAGGCTTACTGCCGCCTGATGCGTATCGATAAACCAATCGGCACCGTTCTACTGTTGTGGCCGACGATGTGGGCGCTGTGGCTCTCGGGCATGGCGATTCCGCCGCTACCGGTGCTGCTGGTGTTTGTGCTCGGCGTCATCGTGATGCGTGCTGCAGGCTGCGTCATCAATGACTATGCTGACCGAAAAATTGATGGCCATGTCAAGCGTACCGCATCACGTCCGCTGGCCAGCGGCGCGGTAACGGAGAAGGAAGCCAAACTGCTGTTTGCCGGGCTGGGAATAGTGGCGTTTATGCTGGTACTGACCATGAACACCATGACCATTTTGCTGTCGTTTGGCGGTCTGGCGCTGGCATGGGTCTATCCGTTTATGAAACGCTACACGCACCTGCCGCAGGTAGTTCTGGGGGCGGCATTTGGCTGGGCTATTCCGATGGGGTGGGCGGCAGTTAGTGAGTCCTTACCTTTGGTGTGTTGGTTGGTATTCATCGCTAACATCTGCTGGACGGTGGCCTATGATACGCAATATGCGATGGTGGACCGCGATGATGATCTGAAGATTGGCGTGAAATCCACGGCGATCCTGTTTGGTCGCTATGACAAACTGATTATCGGTTTACTGCAGCTGGCGACGCTGGGCCTGATGGTACTGGTGGGCATGATGCTCAATCTGAATGGGGCATTTTACTGGGCGCTACTGCTGGCGGCAGGCTTATTTGTGCATCAGCAGAAGCTGATTGCTCAGCGCGAGCGCGATGCTTGCTTCCAGGCGTTTCTGAATAACAACTATGTGGGCATGGTGCTATTTATCGGCATTTTGCTCAGCACCGTACCGTTCGCCGATTTGCTGTAAACAAAAAAGGCGCACCGAAGTGCGCCTTTTTATCGCTGGTCGCCAGGTTAATCGTGCGCGACTGCGCTCTCAATCGTCAGACGCACATCGCTGGTCACTAACTCCGCCAGCATTTGCCACATCATATGACTCCGTTCTGCATCAGCATCGCCTTTATCACTGATGTAACCTTCATCACGCAGCGTTAGCACCAGCGCAGTAAATACCGCTTTATCAAAGAACTCTGGCGCGTTAATGCCGTGCAGCACTGACAGGCGTTGAGCCAACGTGCGGCTCTCCTTCTCCAGCGTGCCGCGGTTAATGGCCGGTTTTGCGCTGAGAATGGCGAAGGTAATCGCAAAGCGCTGCAGCGTTTCACGAATACCTGCCGCCAGCAGCTGCAGCGAACGGTGACGCGCCGGTGTCATTTTCAGCATGCCGTCTTGCAGTGTGATCAGCCCCTGACGCGCCATCTCGGCGCACAGGGCGTTGAGCACCGCAGGCAATTCCGCTTTATCCCAACGCAGGAACAGCTCGCTCTTCAACATCGGATACACCAGGCTAACCTGGCGCAGCAGCTCAACATCGCTGATTTCCCGATGCTGCTGCACAATGGCGGCAATCAGCGACGGCATCACCAGCATGTGATGAATGTTGTTGCGATAGTAGGTCATCAGCACCGCCTGCTCGCGCGGCAGAATGATGATGTCGCCAATGTTGTCTTGCTCGGTCTCGAACTTGTTCATGCCCATGGCGTGATCAAGCAGCGCTTCGGCGCTCATATCCGGTACCGTAGCTTCCGGTGAGTACGGTACATTGCGCAGCAGTTGGGTGTAACACTCAAGCTGCTCAATCAACTGTTCGCGCGTCAATGAACGCTGACGTGAGGCCAGCAGCGCGGTGACGCACAGGTTCATGGCGTTCGCCGCACCCGCTTCGTTGATGCGTACCATCAGCTTCGCCGCAATATCATTCACGGCTGGCGTCATCCAGGCAGGACGTTGTGGTTCGATCGGATCGATCGCGTCACGCCATTCCGGCACGTTTTTGTTGAGGTAATTCATCAACGGCAGCGGTTCGCCAAAGTTGACATAGCCCTGACCAAGATTGCGCAACTTACGTAAGCCGCGCACCATCTGCAGGAAGCTCTCTTTCTCTTTGGCGGCGCCACGCAACTCTTTAGCGTAAGTACCCACTTCCATCACGTGCTCATAACCAATGTAAATCGGCACAAAAGTGATGGGACGACTGCCGCCACGCAGCATCGCCTGCAGCGTCATCGATAAGGTGCCGGTTTTCGGGTCCAGCAAACGTCCGGTGCGTGAGCGTCCGCCCTCAACAAAGTACTCAACCGAGTAACCACGGCTAAACAGCTCGCCAAGGTATTCACGGAACACCGTGGAGTACAGCTTGTTGCCCTTGAAGGTACGACGAATAAAGAACGCGCCCAGACGACGGAAAATCGGGCCTGCTGGCCAGAAATTCAGGTTGATACCTGCGGCAATGTGCGGCGGCACCAGGCCCTGGTGATAGAGCACATAAGAGAGCAGCAGGTAGTCCATGTGGCTGCGATGGCAGGGCACATAGACAATCTCATGGCCATCCTGCGCCAGCTGACGCACGCGCTCGCCACCGTGGACGGTGATGCCCTGATAAAGGCGGCTCCACAGCCAGCCCATTACGCGGTCGGTCACTTTAATCGCTTCGTAAGAGAAGTTTGCCGCCACTTCTTCCATCATTTCGATGGCATTCTGCTGAGCTTTCTCATGCGAAATCTTTTTACTGCGCGCTTCATCTTCGACTGCTTTTTCAATCGCTTTGGATTGCAACAGCTTATTGAAGAGGTCCTGACGCGCGGGCAGACGCGGTCCGACAGCGGCCAGGCGCTGACGGGCAAAGTGAATGCGCGCGACACGTGCCAGTTTCTGCGCAATCGACTTGTCGGTGCCGTGTTCGGTCGCCATTTGGCGCAGCGAAACGGTTTGCGAGAAGCGAACGAAGCTATCGCGGCCGTGCCACAAAATGGCGAAGAACTTCTGCACGCCATTAAGGATACGCAGATGCGGTGTCGCTTCTCCCTGAATTTCACGTCCCGGCGCACGACCAAACATCACCGCAACGGGTAACATCTGGACATCGAGCTGTGGGTTGCTGCGGTGCAAATCGAGATAGTCGTGGAATAGCTTTACTGATTCCGGATTCGCCACGAAATAGGGAATAACGCGCGGACCATCGTGAATAAACACGTGGCGCGGTAGCAAGGTGCCATCGATCTCAAGCGGAGCCAGCGGATCGGGCAGATCATGTTTCAGACATTGCGCCCGTAGCGTGAGCAGGTCAGCCTTTGAATCATAAGGCAAAACATACATCACTGGACGTGTCGGATCGATCCCGTGTTCAGAGACGGGATCGGTCGGAATGACCTTACTTTTTACCAAAATAGAGAGTGGTAAATTCAATAATTTGTAATAGAGTTTACGCCAACCTGACATAGACAACTTAAAGCCTCTTGTTAGCAAAGCGCGGCAAGCATACCAGAAAGCGCAGCGAAGATCTGTGGCTCTGCCACCTCCCACTGCCACACATTGACGTCAAAATAGTTCAAGGGTTCCATAAACATGGCAAATAACGTCACCGGTCTTGTAAGAATAGTGAAAGCAGCCGGTTATTCCTGGCAGGGCCTGCGTGCCGCATGGCAGCATGAAGCCGCATTTCGCCAGGAGGCGATTGCCGCGCTGGTGGCTATTATCGTGGCCTGTTGGCTGGATGTTGATGCCATTTCCCGCGTGTTAATGATTGGTTCGGTAGTGCTGGTGGTCATTGTTGAAATCCTTAATAGCGCCATCGAAGCGGTGGTAGACCGCATCGGTCAGGAGCAGCATCCGTTAGCCGGGCGTGCCAAAGATATGGGATCGGCTGCCGTGTTGCTGACTATCTTACTGGCTCTGTTTGTCTGGATCGCGCTGCTCTGGACGCATTTGAGATAGGGATTCCAGATTCATCAATGCGCTGATTTTTCCCTCTGTTACGGTTTTCATTTCGCGAATACCTGTATATACTCACAGCGACTGTATAAACAACCAGGGGGCGGGATGAAAGCGTTAACTGCAAGGCAGCAACAGGTCTATGACCTGATTCGCGACCATATTAACCAGACGGGCATGCCGCCAACGCGTGCGGAAATTGCTGCGCAACTGGGTTTTCGCTCGCCCAATGCTGCTGAAGAGCATCTGAAAGCGCTGGCGCGAAAAGGCGTGATTGAAATTGTTTCTGGCGCATCGCGCGGGATACGCCTGCTGATGGAAGAAGAGCCGAGCGAAGGTTTGCCATTAATTGGCCGCGTCGCTGCTGGCGAGCCGCTGCTGGCACAAGAGCACATTGAAGCGCACTATCAGGTTGATGCCAACCTGTTCAAACCCAGCGCCGATTTCCTGCTACGCGTTAGCGGTATGTCGATGAAAGATATCGGCATTATGGATGGCGATCTGTTAGCGGTGCATAAAACTCAGGAAGTGCGTAACGGCCAGGTTGTGGTGGCGCGCATTGATGATGAAGTCACCGTGAAACGCTGGAAAAAGCAGGGCGCGATTGTGCATCTTCTGCCGGAAAATAACGATTTCCAGCCGATTATCGTTGATACCCGCGAGCAGTCACTGACCGTTGAAGGTTTGGCTGTGGGTATTGTGCGCAACGGCGAATGGCTCTGATCAATTTCTGAACCTCCCCAACTGCGGCGGCGTATGCTGCGCTGACCGCAGTCTGCTATTTTATTTCTCTGTGACATTTTCTGCGGCACTGTCGGGCGCATTATCACGCTGATACCGCAAACAACGGAATGCGCTGATGCAGCTGTTTTCCCCTTCAGATAAAGCACTCTGGCGGCTGGCGCTGCCAATGATCCTCTCCAACATCACCGTTCCGCTGCTGGGCGTGGTGGATACTGCCGTCATTGGTCATCTTGATAGCCCCATTTATCTCGCTGGCGTCGCCGTGGGTACCACGGCAACCAGTTTCATCTTCATGCTTCTGCTGTTTTTGCGAATGAGCACCACCGGACTGACCGCGCAGGCTTTTGGTGCGAATGATAAAAGCGCACTGGCGCGCGCCTTGACGCAACCGCTGCTCATCGCTTTAGTCTTCGGACTCTTGTTTATGCTGTTGCGCACGCCAGTAAGCAGTTTGGCGGCAGCACTGATGGGCGGCAGTCCGGAAGTGCAGCAGCAGGCGAAAATATTTATTGAGATTCGCTGGCTGAGTGCGCCGGCTACCTTGGCTAATTTGGTGATTCTTGGCTGGCTGCTGGGCGTGCAGTATGCGCGTGCGCCGATGGTGTTATTGATCGTCGGTAATCTGGTGAACATCCTGCTCGACCTGCTGTTTGTCCTCAAGCTGCACTGGGGTGTGGCGGGAGCGGCGGCGGCTACGGCGTTGGCCGAATATGTCACGCTGGGTGTGGGTTTGTGGATGGTAGCGCGGGTACTTAAATTGCGCGGTATCCACTTCACGCTGCTAAAAAATAGCTGGCGCGGTGATGCGGCGCGGTTGTTTCGCCTTAATCGCGACATTATGTTGCGTTCCCTTATGCTGCAAATCTGCTTCGCGTCGCTCACCAT
Source organism: Pantoea sp. GM01 (assembly GCF_000282675.1). Taxonomy (NCBI): domain Bacteria; kingdom Pseudomonadati; phylum Pseudomonadota; class Gammaproteobacteria; order Enterobacterales; family Erwiniaceae; genus Pantoea; species Pantoea sp. GM01. The sequence goes on from NZ_AKIU01000054.1 coordinate 37,512, forward strand.
TCTCGGTGCGCGCATTGGTCCGGATGTCGTGGCGGTCAATGCGGTGCTGCTGATGTTCCTCACCTTTACTGCCTACGCATTAGATGGCTTTGCCTATGCGGTTGAAGCCTGTTCCGGTGAAGCGGTCGGCGCTAAAGATCGCAGCCGGTTATTGCTGATCTGGCACGCTGCTTGTCGACAGGCCTGTTTTGTGGCGGTGATATTTGCGCTGATTTATGCCTTCACTGGCCCGCAGATTGTAGCGATGCTGACTTCACTGGAAGCACTACGCGACATGGCCGATCGCTACCTCATCTGGCAGGTGATACTGCCGCTGATTGGCGTCTGGTGTTATCTGCTGGATGGCATGTTTATCGGCGCGACGCGCGGGCGAGAGATGCGAAACAGCATGGTAATAGCGGCCATTGGTTATGGCGTAGCGCTGTTGACGCTGCCGTGGCTCGGTAACCACGGTTTATGGTTGGCGGTTACGGTATTCCTGGCGTTACGTGGGCTGACACTATGGCTAATCTGGCGGGGTCACTGGCAACGTGATAGCTGGTTTAACGCCTGATTAAGCGAAGCGTAACCTACAGATTAATCTGTAATTCTCTGCAAACTTCGAAGCGGCTACTACAATTACCTTATACGGCGCACATGAGTAGCGCGTTGTCTGGGTATATTGCCAGATAGACAGGCGATATATCTATCTCACTCAGGATGAAGTGGAGGATTATATGAACAAAGACGAAGCGAGCGGAAACTGGAAGCAGTTTAAAGGGAAAATGAAGGAAAAGTGGGGCAAGCTTACGGATGATGATATGACCGTGATCGAAGGTAAACGCGATCAGCTTGTCGGCAAAATCCAGGAACGCTACGGCTATGCGAAAGATCAGGCAGAGACCGAAGTGAAAGACTGGGAAAGCCACAACAAAGATTACCGCTGGTAGTCGACGACCCCTATTAAGGATGATGCTCCTACCCACCGGTCATTATGATCGGGTCGGCACAAGGATGTGCCCATTATGCTTTTCTCACCCGCTTTTTCCCCTCAACCTGGTGGTCATGCTCGCAGCTTTCGTGATGCGTACAAGCCGCAACCTCAGCGCAATTCTCACACAAGCCATGTGCTTCAATCACCGTATGACGCAGTGAAAATCCCGCTTGGTCTGCCAGTGCCGCGATAGTTTTTTCCACGCCATGAGCATGCTTTTCGCTGACCGCTGCACAACCATCGCACACCAGCATCACCGAAGTGTGTGCCGGCTCATCGAAATGGTGACAAACCACATAACTGTTGTTCGACTCCACGCGATGAATAAATCCCTGTTCCAGCAAAAAATCCAGTGCACGATAGATGGTGGGCGGTTTGGCTTGCGGCTCACTCACGCGCAGCTGATCCAGCAAATCGTAAGCGCTTATCGAACCGTTTTGCTCTGCCATTAAGCGCAGCACTTCGGCGCGTTGAGTGGTGAGACGCACGCCGCGGTCGAGGCAAAGTGATTCTGCCTGAGTAAGCAGTTGTTCGGGCGTGAGGTTTGACATAAGCATTCTCCAGGTCGCAGGTGATGTTATTTTATCACACAAATTTTTACCCTGCTGTGATTGCTTATTCCCCTTAAAAATGGCCAGAAAACTCTCGCCAATCAATAAATTATCCTAAGAATCCTCCCCACGATTTTTCTGCAATGATTTTACCTGAGAAATGCGGACCGCCAGACAGCGCAACGGCGCGCGGGTTTTTGCTTTGCAACTCACCGGGTTAGCGTCTATGGTTCAAAAGGTCTTAAGTAATTTCTGGTATCAATTTACTCACTGTTAATTTTTCTGCATAAAAACACAGCGGAATGGCGCTTATGCATCCAATTCTGCGAATAGCAGTGCTATTTCCTTTTAATTCACAGCAATGAAGCGTTAGCCAGGGTTCAGAATAGCGGCTAACTAAACTGTTCCGTCGGTGAGTGGCTCAGCGACATTTTAAAGGTGATGGCAGACTCATGGTGAAGACATTATTCAGGCACAAAAAAGTAGCTTATCTTGTTGGTTTGAATGCGGTATTTCTCTCCTCGTCGGCTCTGGCAGCAGGAACATGGTATGACGCGCGTAATGATGCGATGGGCGGTACGGGGGTAGCTTCTTCTACCTGGAGTTCAGCGGTGCTGGCGAACCCAGCATTGATGACCAAAGCGCAGCCTGAAGATAACGTCAGCATTATTATCCCTTCAGCAGGGGCGCAGGTGACTGACAAAGACAAATTACTGGATCGCGTTGATGACATCACCGATACCGTCGATCGTTATCAGAATGTCATCGATAACCTGACCTTTGCAGATTACCTTAATGGTTATCCACAACTTAAAGCGGCAGCGGGCGATGTGGCTAATCAGCTCAGCGATCTACGCGGTAATAAAGCGAATGCCACCGCGGGTGTGGCGCTGGCAGTCACCGTGCCAAATGAAACGTTGCCCTTTGCCTTTATCACCAAAGCATACGGAACGGCGCATGTGCGAGCCAACGTAGCTGATAGCGATATTGCCTACCTACGCGGTGTTGCTAATGGCACCATCATTCCCGTACCGGGAGATGAAGATAATTTGCGTTCCAGCGCCAACGGCCTGGCCGCGTTAGTCACGGATTATGGTGTTGCAGTTGCGCATGAATTCTCGATTGCTGGCCATCCGGTTTCAGTCGGCGTGACGCCAAAACTGCAGAAAACCTGGTTGTATAACTACACCGCCAGTATTTATAACTACGACAAGAGCGACATCAACAGCAGCCGGTATCGCAGCAGCGATACCGGTTTCAACGTGGATGCCGGCGTGGCCACTGATTTTGGTGACAACTGGACCTTTGGCGTGACCGGTCAAAACCTGATTTCGCGCGATATCGACACCAAAGAGGTCAACGGCTACCGCGATACCTATCAAATTCGTCCGCTGGTGACTACCGGGCTCTCCTGGAATAACGGACCGTTCACGTTGGCGGGTGATGTTGATCTGACCGAAACCAAGCGCTTCAAATCGGAAGAGTCCAGCCAATATGCGGGCGTGGGCGCAGAGTATCGTGTGCTGGATTGGCTGGCGCTGCGCGCCGGTTATCGCGCCGATCTGAAATCGAATGATACCGATGTCTTTACCGCTGGTTTGGGCGTGTCACCGTTCAACAATACGGTCCATCTGGATCTGGCCGGTTCGGTCGGCAAAGACAATACCGTGGGTGCGATGTTGCAACTTGGATTTAACTTCTAATCCCGGCAAGGTTTTAATCCTGCAAACGGGCGGCTGTGTCGCCCGTTTTGCTGTGGTATCATTGCGCAGTTTCTCATCACTTAACTCACTGCGGATTTACTGCGTTTCATGACCGATACTTTCTCCTCGCAACGTTTTTCTATCGCCCCCATGCTCGACTGGACCGATCGCCACTGTCGCTATTTCCACCGTAAGTTAAGCGGCAATACGCTGCTGTACACCGAAATGGTGACGACCGGCGCAATCATTCACGGTAAGGGCGACTATCTGGCCTACAGCGAGGATGAACATCCGCTGGCGCTGCAACTCGGCGGTAGCGATCCCGCTGCGCTGGCGCAGTGCGCCAAACTGGCTGAAGAGCGTGGCTACGATGAGATCAACCTGAATGTAGGTTGTCCGTCCGACCGTGTTCAGAACGGCCGTTTTGGCGCCTGCCTGATGGCTGATGCCGCGCTGGTTGCCGATTGCATTAAAGCGATGCGCGACGTCGTGAGCATCCCGGTCACGGTAAAAACCCGTATCGGCATTGACGAGCAGGATAGCTATGAATTTTTGTGTGATTTTATTGGCACCGTGGCGCAACAGGGCGGCTGCGAAACCTTTATTATCCACGCGCGCAAAGCCTGGTTGTCAGGTTTAAGCCCGAAAGAGAACCGTGAAATTCCGCCGCTGGATTATCCACGCGTCTATCAGCTGAAGCGCGATTTTCCAGCACTGACCATGGCGATAAACGGCGGTATCAAGACGCTGGAAGAGGCCAAACTGCATCTGCAGCATATGGATGGCGTGATGATGGGGCGTGAGGCCTATCAAAATCCCGGCATTCTGGCGCAGGTGGATCGCGAGCTGTTTGGACGCGATACGCCAACTGTCGATCCTGTGGCAGTGGTGCGCTCGATGTATCCCTATATCGAAGCGGAGTTATCGAAAGGCATGTATCTCGGCCACGTTACACGTCATATGCTTGGCCTGTTCCAGGGAATTCCCGGTGCTCGCCAGTGGCGCCGCTACTTGAGTGAGAATGCCCACAAGCCCGGCGCAGATGTGCGCGTGGTAGAAGCGGCGCTGGCGCTGGTTGTGGATAAAATCCCGCAGGAAGCGCTGTAATCATCAGGGGTTGGTTCGCCATGAATGGCGATCCTAAGCAAGCCAGTTCTAGGGTGCGCATTGATGCGCACCGGAACCACTGCACAATAATCCCTTACAGTTGGTTTTTTCTGCGCCACAAGTTAGCAATTTCCACTACGTCTCAGGCATCGCCATTCTGGCGCTATCAATTATTTCAACATGTTAGCTGAATTTCTTACCTGGCACGCATCTTGTAATACTCCTGATGTTACTTACACAGGAGAACCTTCGTGGAAATTCTATTTGTTCTCGGCTTTTTTCTCATGCTGCTGTTTACCGGCGTTTCGCTGCTGGGCGTTATCGCGGCATTGGTCGTTGCCACTGCTTTGATGTTCTTCGGCGGGTTACTGGCAATTGTTATCAAAGTGTTGCCATGGCTCGTATTGGCGGTCATTGCCGTGTGGCTTTATCGTGCATTTACTACGCCATCAGGCGAGGCAAAGTTACGCAGGCTGAAAAGAAAAATCAGTGACTTAGAGAGAAAGAGCTGGCGCTAAATGCGGTGACGATCACAGACTCGAAAATTGCTTAGATCAATTCCGCAATTAAACATATTTTTTACTTATGTTTTCTGTCAGGATGATTGGCGTTGTTACAAACGAATTCATCGCCGCTGTCCCTACACCAGCGCGAACTATAAAAAAGAAAGAAAAAGGGGCTTCCTAATGGGAAGCCCCGTTTGCTTTTAGCCGATCAGGGAATCAGCAGGCTCGAACCTTGCGTTGCCCGGCTCTCCAGCACCTGATGCGCGCGCACCGCATCGCTCAAGGCAAATTTCTGCTGCTCCGGCACGTTTAGCTGAATCGCCCGGCTGGCAATCAGTGAGAACAACTCGTTGCTGGCGGCATCCAGTTCTTCACGATTGGTGATGTAGCCAAACAGTGAAGGTCGGGTGACAAACAGCGAGCCTTTCTTATTCAGAATACCCAGGTCGATGCCCGTTACCGGGCCCGATGCATTGCCAAAGCTCACCATTAATCCGTGACGACGTAGGCTATCCAGCGAAGGTTCCCAAGTATCTTTCCCCACCGAGTCATACACAACTGCGACTTTCTCACCGTTGGTCAACTCGCTGACGCGCTTAGCGATATCCTCTTCGCGATAGTTAATCGTCGCCCATGCACCCGCATCTTTGGCGATTTGCGCTTTTTCCGCGCTCCCCACGGTACCAATCAGATGCGCGCCCAGCGCCTTGGCCCATTGGCAGGCAATCAAACCGACGCCACCGGCAGCGGCATGGAACAGGAAGATTTCATCGGCTTTCACTTTATAGGTTTGGCGCAGCAGATACTGCACGGTTAAACCCTTAAGGAACGAGGCTGCGCCTTGCTCAAAGCTGATGCTATCCGGCAGGATCACTAATCGATCTTCGGCCACATTATGCGCTTCGCTATAAGCTCCCAGCGCGGCCTGGCAATACACCACGCGATCGCCCGCTTTAAAGCGCGTCACTGCCGATCCCACACGCTTAACCACGCCGGCGGCTTCCGTTCCCAGACCTGATGGGAATGCGCTTACCGGATATAAGCCGCTGCGCACGTAGGTATCAATGTAGTTAATACCAATCGCTCTGTTCTCAACCTGTACTTCGTGTTCAGCAGGATCGGCTAACTCGAAATCGGCCCATTGCAGTACTTCGGGGCCGCCGTGTTGGTTGAACTGAATACGCTTTGCCATTCTGACTCCTGTGATTGTTCATCCTGGGACGGTATACTTGCGCGTCCCTTTCACGATCGGTAATGCATTCACTATGGCAGGAAATAAACCCACCAACAAATCGAACGAACCCCGCGATCGGCAGCTGGAAGGCGTGAAAATGCCGCCGCATTCCATAGAAGCGGAGCAGTCGGTGCTCGGTGGGTTGATGCTGGATAACCAGCGCTGGGACAACGTCTCTGAACGCGTCGTCGCCAACGATTTCTTCAACCGCTCGCACCGCATGATTTTCACAGAGATGCAGCGTTTGCTGGAGGCGGGCCAACCGATCGACCTGATAACGCTGTCTGAATCACTGGAAACGCTGGGTGAATTAGAGATGGCGGGCGGCTTCGCCTATCTGGCCGAACTGGCGAAAAACACGCCAAGTGCGGCGAATATCGGGGCCTATGCGGATATCGTGCGAGAACGTGCGGTCGTGCGCGAAATGATCTCGGTGGCGAACCAAATCGCCGATGCGGGTTACGATCCGCAGGGACGCAGCAGCGAAGACCTGCTCGATTTCGCCGAATCTAACGTCTTCAAAATCGCTGAGCAGCGCGCCAATAAAGATCAGGGGCCGCAGAACATCGAGCAGATTCTGGAAGCCACGGTATCGCGCATTGAGGCGTTGGTCTCCACGCCGCACGACGGCGTCACCGGCGTCGATACCGGTTATCAGGATCTGAACAAAAAAACTGCCGGATTACAGGGCTCGGATCTGATTATCGTCGCGGCGCGTCCGTCGATGGGTAAAACCACGTTCGCCATGAACCTGTGTGAAAACGCCGCCATGTTGCAGGATAAGCCAGTACTGATTTTCAGTCTGGAGATGCCCAGCGAACAGCTGATGATGCGTATGCTGGCGTCGCTGTCGCGCGTGGACCAGACGCGTATTCGTACCGGTCAGTTGGAAGATGAGGATTGGGCGCGCATCTCTGCCACCATGGGGATTTTGCTTGAGAAGAAAAACATGTTTATTGATGACTCTTCTGGCCTGACGCCAACCGAAGTGCGTTCGCGCGCGCGACGCATCTTCCGAGAAAACGGTGGATTGAGCTTAATCATGATCGACTACCTGCAGCTGATGCGTGTACCGGCGCTGTCGGATAACCGTACGTTAGAGATCGCCGAGATCTCACGCTCGCTCAAAGCGCTGGCCAAAGAGTTGAATGTGCCGGTCGTCGCACTTTCACAGCTTAACCGCTCGCTGGAGCAGCGCGCCGATAAACGCCCGGTCAACTCGGATCTGCGTGAATCCGGCTCGATCGAGCAGGATGCCGACTTGATCATGTTCATCTATCGTGACGAGGTATATCACGAAAACAGCGATCTGAAAGGCATCGCCGAGATCATCCTCGGTAAGCAGCGTAACGGCCCGATCGGTACGGTACGTTTGACCTTTAATGGTCAATGGTCGCGTTTTGATAACTATGCTGGCCCGCAATACGACGACGAATAATCCTCTCCCCGCAGATGCATGCACGATTTGTGCATGCATTTCACGTCATCAGAAAATAGTGTTGGACAACCCCGGCGTTAATCAGGTTATCTGTAACAAAGCGCACTCAATAACGCTGTGGAAGCAGAATGACTCAGGTAGACGATCACGACCTTAAGATATTGACTCTATTACAATCTAATGGACGCCTCACCAATCAAGAACTCAGCGATTTAGTCGGACTTTCGGCGTCACAATGTTCACGTCGCCGCATTAATCTTGAGCAGGCAAATCTCATTCTTGGCTATCACGCTCGCCTGTCGCCAGACGCGGTTGGCTTGGGCATGGTGGGATTAATTGAAGTGAGATTGAAAAACCATACGCCGGATTATGAAGAGAGCTTCCATCGCATGGTGGAAGAGGAAGCGGCGATTGTTGATGCCTTCAAAACGACCGGCGATGCCGATTATCTGCTGAAGGTGGCGGTCGCCGATTTAGCCTCACTCAGCGCGTTGATCAGCCAGTTAGTGGCCGGCCATCAGAGTGTCGCCCACGTAAAAACCTCCGTGGTTTTAAGCCGTCTCAAAGAGAACGGTTTGATGATGATTCCCCAGCACAAAACGCGCCAAAAAAGTGCATGATGTGCTAATCTGGTGCAATAATTGCCGTATTAATGCAAAAAACGCGCACCAGATAACGGATTTGTGCATAAGTTGATGGTTTGAGTCCTAATTGATGCACAAAAACCTGCAATAAAGCGCCTTAGTTATCAATTGGATAATCACTGGCACCCATCGGCGGCTAACATAGGTCGCCGATGTGGTGCGTTTTTTGCATTTGAAGGGCATCATTTGCAATGAGATTAACCCATGGATAACGTTGTACAACCCACTAAAGTTCCTCACTCACTCGTTGAAGATGCGCTGGCGATCGTACTCGGCACGCTGATGGTGTCGTTTGGTGTCATCATGCTGAAACAAGCCGGCGCGTTGACCGGCAGCTCAGCGGGTATTGCCTTTTTGATTAGCTATTTGTCGCCGCTCTCCTTTGGTAGCGCGTTCTTCCTGATCAACCTGCCATTTTACTGGCTGGCGGTACGCCGCATGGGCTGGGAATTCACCCTGAAAACCTTCTGCGCGGTGGGTTTGGTTTCGCTGTTTACCCATCTGCACCCGCTGTTTGTGCATTTTTCTGCGCTAAATCCGTTTTATGCGACACTGTTCGGTAACGTGGTGATGGGCGTTGGGTTTATAGTGTTGTTCCGTCACAAAGCCAGCCTCGGCGGCATCAATATTCTGGCGCTCTGGTTGCAGGACCGCATCGGTCTGCGTGCCGGAAAACTGCAGATGGCGGTCGATACCTGCGTGGTGTTAGCCTCGCTGTTTGTGGTGTCGTTACCCATGCTGTTGGCCTCAATTGCGGGCGCGGTGATCCTTAATCTCATCATCGCAATGAATCATCGTCCCGGCCGTTACCTGGTTTAATGACGCCTCTTTACCTCTTATTTATGACCAATCATGGAGATCTGCACCGTGTTTCAAAACGTTGATGCTTATGCCGGCGATCCGATTCTGTCGCTGATGGAAACCTTCAAACAAGATCCGCGCGATAACAAAGTAAACCTAAGCATTGGTCTCTATTACAACGAAGCGGGCATTATTCCTCAGCTACAGGCCGTTGCCGCCGCGGAAGAGCGTCTGCAGGCGCAGCCGCATCAGGCGTCACTGTATCTGCCGATGGAAGGTTTGAACGCTTACCGTAACGCGATTGCACCGCTGCTGTTTGGTAAACAACATCCGATGCTGCAAGCGGGTCGCATTGCATCCATCCAGACGCTGGGTGGTTCGGGCGCACTGAAAGTCGGTGCCGATTTCCTGAAGCGCTACTTCCCTGCTTCAAACGTGTGGGTGAGCGATCCAACGTGGGAAAACCACATCGCGATCTTCAACGGTGCGGGTTTCGATGTGGATACCTATCCGTGGTACGACGCTGAGACCAACGGCGTGAAGTTTGATGCGTTCATTGCCAAACTGAAAACGTTGCCGAAGCAATCCATCGTGCTGCTGCATCCGTGCTGCCACAACCCAACCGGCGCCGATCTGACTAACGCGCAGTGGGATGAAACCACCGAAGTCCTGAATGCACAGGAGCTGATTCCGTTCCTCGATATCGCCTATCAGGGCTTTGGGGCGGGCATGGAAGAAGATGCTTATGCGATTCGCGCGATTGCGGCAGCCGGTTTGCCTGCGCTGGTCAGCAACTCATTCTCTAAAATCTTCTCGCTGTACGGCGAGCGCGTCGGCGGACTTTCTATCGTGTGCGACAGTGCAGAAGAGTCGGCGCGTGTCCTCGGCCAGCTGAAAGCTACCGTACGTCGTAACTACTCCAGCCCGCCAAACTTTGGTGCTCAGGTTGTTTCCTGCGTGCTGAATGACGAGGCGTTGCTGAACAACTGGCTGGCCGAAGTGGAAGCCATGCGTCTGCGTATTATTGAGATGCGCCAGGCGCTGGTGAAGGTGTTGAGCACTAAGCTGCCAGGGCAAAACTTTGATTACCTGCTGAAGCAGCGCGGTATGTTCAGCTACACCGGTTTGAGCGCACAGCAGGTTGATCGCCTGCGCGATGAGTTCGGCGTGTACCTGATCGCCAGCGGCCGTATGTGCGTAGCTGGCCTGAACAGCCGTAACGTTAATCAGGTTGCTGAGGCGTTTGCTGCGGTGATGTAACTCTTTTTGCGCGCCGCTGTTTAACTGAACCACCCAGCTTTAACGCGGGTGGTTTTTTTATGCGTATGATTAAGACGGTTCTTGTGGGGAGCGGTGGGATGCGACGTTAGTTTTGGCGGGCTTTTATCTGGTCGGAAGCCGCCAGAAGCCAGGAAGTCTAACAATAAGGAATCGCCCCATGAACCATTTCTCTACCGCACTGAAACCCCTCTGTTATGCCATGACATTGGCCCTCTCATTGCCTGCCTTTGCGACTGAATTGACGCGTGACAATGGCGCACCGGTCGGTGATAACCAGAATTCGCAAACCGCGGGTGAGCACGGCGCCGTGTTGCTGCAGGATGTGCAGCTGATTCAAAAGCTGCAGCGTTTTGACCGTGAACGTATTCCGGAGCGCGTAGTGCACGCGCGCGGCACCGGCGCACACGGTGAGTTCCGCGCCAGCAAAGACATCAGTGATCTGACGATGGCAGACGTGTTCAAGCCAGGCAGCGTGACGCCGGTGTTTGTGCGCTTCTCGTCGGTGGTGCACAGCAAACATTCGCCGGAGACGCTGCGCGATCCGCGCGGTTTTGCTACCAAGTTTTACACCAGCCAGGGCAACTGGGATTTAGTCGGTAACAACCTGCCGGTGTTCTTCATCCGCGATGCGATTAAGTTCCCGGACATGGTGCATGCCTTTAAGCCCGATCCGCGCACCAACCTGGGCAATGATGCCCGCACCTTTGATTTCTTCTCACACGTGCCAGAAGCCACGCACGGTCTGACCATGCTGTTCTCCAACATGGGCACACCCGCTAACTATCGCCAGATGGATGGCAACAGCGTGCACGCCTACAAATTCGTTAACGCGAAAGGCGAAGTGCACTACGTGAAGTTCCACTGGAAAACGCTGCAGGGCGAGAAAAATCTCGATCCTGCTGAAGTCGCAGCGATCCAAAGCGGCACCTTTAGTCATATGACCGAAGATTTGGTGGCGGCGATCAACAATAAAGCCTATCCGAAATGGGATCTCTACATTCAAACCATCAAAGCCAGCGATATCGATAAGTTCGACTTCAATCCACTGGATGCGACCAAAATCTGGCCGGGCATTGCCGAAGTGAAAGTGGGGCAGATGGAGCTCAACCGCAACGTCGATAACTTCTTCCAGGAGACCGAGCAGGTAGCGATGGCGCCATCGAATCTGGTGCCGGGCATTGAGGCATCGGAAGATCGTCTGCTGCAAGGGCGTTTGTTCTCGTACGCTGATACCCAGATGTATCGCATCGGCGCTAATGGGCTAAGTTTGCCGGTCAACGCGCCGCGCGTGCTGGTCAGCAATGGCAATCAGGATGGCGCCATGAACAGCGGTAAGGCCGACGATCATGGTGTGAACTATCAGCCCAGCCGCATCTATCCACGTGAAGAGCTGCAAAGTGCGCGTTATAGCCACAGCCCGCTGAGCGGCGTGACGCAGCAGGCCACCCTCGCCAAAACGCAGAACTTCAAGCAGGCTGGCGAGCTGTATCGTTCCTTTAACGATAAAGAGAAAAGCGATCTGATTACCTCGCTGGGCGGGGCGCTGAAAGGTGTCGATGTGCAAAGCCGCGCCATCATGCTGTCGTATTTCTATAAAGCCGATAAAGAGTATGGCGAGCGTCTGGCCGCGATGACTAAAGATGATGTGGGCAGCATCAAATCGATGGCCGCTAAGCTGAACGACTAACCTTCAGGCGGCAGACTTCACGCTCTGCCGCTTTTTCCTTGTCATAGGGTTTACCTTTCGCCGACATGCTGCACACTTAAACGGTGTGTTTCATTTTAGGATTCTGGCATGTGGCATCAACAAACTCTGACGCTGGGCGCCAAAGCGCGCGGTTTTCATCTCATCACCGACGAGATTGTCGGCCAGCTTAACGGCTTAACCGATGTGCGCATTGGTCAGCTGCATCTCCTGCTACAGCACACTTCGGCGTCACTGACGCTGAATGAAAATTGTGATCCCACGGTGCGCAGCGATATGGAGCAGCACTTCTTACGTCATGTTCCGGAAAATGCACCTTATCAGCACGACTACGAAGGGGCCGATGACATGCCCGCTCACATCAAATCGTCGTTACTGGGTGTTTCACTCCTGATTCCGGTAAGTCGCGGGCGCTTGTTACTGGGCACGTGGCAGGGAATCTGGCTGGGTGAGCATCGCGTACATGGCGGCGCGCGGCGCATTGTTGCGACCTTACAAGGGGAATAAAACATGAACACTTCGGATTTACTGACTTATTGCATGGGCAAGCCAGGCGCAGAGCAGAGCTACAAAGACGTGTGGCAAGCGACGCAAATTAAAAGCGAAGGCGTGCTGTTTGCCATGCTGTATGAGGTGAAAGGGCGGCCAGCATTATCGCTGAAAGCGTCACCCGCACTGGCGGATTTACTGCGAGAGGAACATAGCGATGTGTTTCCCAGTGAGCATTTAAATAAGTCGCACTGGAGCACGCTGTGGCTGGATGGTTCACTGAAGGATTCGCAGATTTACTATCTGGTGGATGCCTCCTGGCAACAGGCTGACGCCACGCGCGCGGCGGGCGTCAACCATGATGAGAACTGAGGCCGGTTAAGCCGCAGACTCTTCGCGCAGGGTGTTGATATCAATCACGAAACGATATTTTACGTCGCTTTTCAGCATACGTTCGTAGGCTTCGTTGATTTGGTTCATCGCGATCAGCTCGATATCCGAGGTGATGCCGTGCTTGCCACAGAAATCCAGCATCTCCTGGGTTTCTGCAATGCCGCCAATCAGTGAACCGGCGACGCTACGACGTTTAAAGATCAGGTTAAATACCTGCGGTGCCGGGTGATCGTGCTCCGGTGCGCCAACCAGCGTCATGTTGCCGTCGCGCTTCAGCAGGGTGATGAACGGGTTGAGATCGTGCTGCGCCGCAACGGTATTCAGTATGAAGTCAAAGCTATTGGTATGCTGTGCCATCTGATCGGCATCTTTCGAGATCACCACTTCATCTGCGCCGAGGCGCTTACCGTCTTCAATTTTGGACGGTGACGTGGTGAACAGCACCACATGCGCACCCATAGCATGGGCCAGCTTCACGCCCATGTGGCCAAGACCGCCGAGGCCGACGATACCCACTTTTTTACCCGGACCCACGTTCCAGTGGCGCAGCGGTGAGTAAGTCGTGATACCGGCACACAGCAGAGGTGCAACACCTGCCAGATCGAGGTTTTCCGGCACGCGCAGTACGAAGCTTTCATCTACCACCATGTTGGTGGAGTAGCCGCCGTAGGTGATGGCGCCGGTTTCGCGGTCTTCACCGTTATAGGTGCCGACAAAACCATTTTCGCAATACTGCTCCAGTCCTTCCTGGCAGCTAGGACAGCTGCGGCAGGAATCAACCATACAACCAACGCCGACCAGGTCACCCACTTTATAGTTGTGTGTGTGAGCGCCAACGGCAGTCACGCGGCCCACGATTTCATGGCCAGGTACCACTGGGAAAATGGTGTTGCGCCATTCATTGCGCGCGGTATGCAAGTCTGAGTGGCAAACGCCACAGTACAACACTTCAATCTGCACATCATGAGCGCGCAGTTCGCGTGGCTTAAAGTCGAACGGGGCGAGTTTTGCTTTCGCGTCCTGTGCGGCATAGGCATGCGTAATATTCATGGTGTCTCCAGTCGGATGTGTCGTGAGTTTTATGCGGGATCCCGTTCAGCGGACTGAAGGGATAAAGGGCGTATGGACGCCAAAAGGAACGCTGTAAGGATAGTCAGCAGGATGAAATGCGTATATGCCTGAAGTTGTCTGATTCTTGCCTGTTCCTGCATTTCGCTGTGGGAATTGGCAGTAAAAATAAGGCCCGCATTAGCGGGCCTGAGAGAAAATCACTTTTTCAACATTGGCTTAAGGAAACGTGCCGTGTGTGATTTTTCACACTCTGCCACCGTTTCTGGCGTGCCGGCAATCAGGATTTCCCCGCCGCCGCTGCCACCTTCCGGACCAAGATCGACAATCCAGTCAGCGGTTTTGACCACGTCGAGATTGTGCTCAATCACCACGATGGTGTTGCCCTGATCGCGCAGCTGATGCAGCACTTCCAGCAGTTGCTGAATATCCGCAAAGTGCAGACCGGTGGTCGGCTCATCAAGGATATACAACGTCTGGCCTGTGCCGCGTTTTGACAGCTCACGCGCCAGCTTAACGCGCTGGGCTTCACCGCCTGACAGCGTCGTCGCCGACTGGCCGAGGCGGATATACGACAGGCCAACATCGATCAGCGTTTGCAGCTTACGCGCTAGCGCTGGAACGGCATCGAAGAACTCACGCGCCTCTTCGATAGTCATATCCAGCACTTCGTGGATGCTCTTGCCTTTGTATTTAATCTCCAGCGTTTCGCGGTTATAGCGTTTGCCTTTGCACTGGTCGCACGGCACGTAGATGTCAGGCAGGAAGTGCATCTCTACCTTGATCACGCCATCGCCCTGACAGGCTTCACAGCGTCCGCCGCGTACGTTAAAGCTGAAGCGGCCAGGATTGTATCCACGTGAACGCGCTTCCGGCACACCGGCGAACAGCTCGCGCACCGGCGTGAAAATGCCGGTATAGGTCGCGGGGTTAGAGCGCGGGGTACGGCCAATCGGGCTCTGATCGATATCGATCACTTTATCGAAGTGTTCGAGACCGGCGATCTCACGATAAGGCGCGGCTTCGATGGTGGTAGCACCGTTGAGCTGGCGCTGCGCAATCGGGAACAGCGTATCGTTAATCAGCGTCGATTTACCCGAGCCGGACACGCCGGTAATACAGGTAAATAAGCCGACCGGAATCGTCAGCGTGACGTCTTTGAGGTTGTTGCCGCGCGCACCCGTCAGTTTCAGTACTTTGGCGGGATCGCCTTTGACGCGCTCTTTTGGAATCGCGATCTCACGCTTGCCGCTAAGGAACTGGCCGGTGAGTGAATTTTCATTCGCCATGATCGCGTGCACATCGCCTTCCGCCACCACCTGACCACCATGCACGCCAGCGCCTGGCCCGATATCGATCACATGGTCAGCCGCGCGAATCGCATCTTCATCGTGCTCTACCACAATCACCGTATTACCGAGATCGCGCAGGTGAATCAGCGTACCTAACAGGCGTTCGTTATCGCGCTGATGCAGACCGATGGAGGGTTCATCCAGTACATACATAACGCCCACCAAGCCAGCACCAATCTGGCTGGCCAGACGAATACGCTGCGCTTCACCGCCGGAGAGCGTTTCTGCCGAGCGTGACATCGACAGGTAGTTCAAGCCGACGTTGACCAGGAAGCTCAGGCGATCGCCGATCTCTTTCAGGACTTTCTCGGCGATCTGTGCGCGTTGGCCGCTCAGCTTCATATTGGCGAAGAACTCCATCGCATGCCCGATGCTCATCTCAGAGATGGTCGGCAGGTTGGTGTTTTCGACAAAGACATGACGTGCTTCACGACGCAAACGGGTGCCTTCACAGCTGGCACAAGCGCGGTTGCTGATAAATTTCGCCAGCTCTTCGCGTACCGCGTTGGATTCCGTCTCTTTATAACGGCGCTCCATGTTGTGCAGCACGCCTTCAAACGGATGGCGGCGCACCGAAGTATCACCCCGATCGTTGATGTATTTGAATTCGATATTCTCTTTGCCGGAGCCGTACAGAATCACGTTGCGCGCATTGTCGCTCAGGCTGTTAAACGGAGCTTCAACATCGAATTGCAGATGCTCTGCCAGCGAGCGCAGCATCTGGAAATAGTAGAAATTACGGCGATCCCAGCCGCGGATGGCGCCACCGGCCAGCGACAGCTCGGGATTCTGCACCACGCGATCGGGGTCGAAATATTGCTGCACGCCCAAACCATCGCAGGTCGGGCAAGCGCCGGCTGGGTTGTTGAACGAGAACAGGCGCGGTTCGAGTTCGCGCATGCTATAGCCACAAATTGGGCAGGCAAAGTTCGCCGAGAACAGCATCTCTTCGGCATTGGTGTCGTCCATATCGGCGACGATCGCCGTACCACCGCTGAGTTCCAGCGTGGTTTCAAAAGATTCCGCCAGACGCGTTGCCAAATCCTCGCGCACGCGGAAGCGGTCAATCACCACTTCGATGGTGTGTTTCTTCTGTAATTCCAGCTTCGGCGGATCCGACAGGTCGCACACTTCGCCGTCAATGCGCGCACGGATATAACCCTGTGCGGCGAGATTTTCCAGCGTTTTGGTGTGTTCGCCTTTGCGATCTTTCACCACTGGCGCCAGCAGCATCAGGCGACGGCCCTCTTCCTGCGACAATACCTGATCGACCATCTGGCTAACGGTTTGCGCGGCCAGCGGAACGTCATGATCCGGACAGCGCGGCTCGCCGACGCGTGCAAACAGCAGGCGCAAGTAGTCGTGAATTTCGGTTATGGTGCCGACGGTGGAACGCGGGTTATGCGAAGTCGATTTCTGCTCAATGGAGATGGCGGGCGAAAGACCTTCAATGTGGTCAACGTCCGGTTTCTCCATTAATGAAAGAAACTGGCGCGCATAGGCCGAAAGCGATTCGACATAGCGACGCTGGCCTTCAGCATACAGCGTATCAAACGCCAGCGAAGACTTACCGGAACCTGACAGACCGGTGACCACAATGAGCTTATCGCGAGGGATGATCAGGTTGATGTTCTTCAAATTATGGGTGCGAGCACCGCGGACTTCGATCTTATCCATTCACCTTTCCCGGATTGAACAACACTCGCCATGCCTTGCCAGCACGACCAGCAGAAACGCTCCATTATGGCACAAAAAATAACCTGAATAAATATCCAGTGTTTTTTGCTATTCTGCTTGCTGGAAAAAAATTGGAATCCCGCTCTAAAGTGGGCACACGCCAATGTGACGTGATACAATTTTTCGCTTAGACTTTTAGCATCAACTCATCGGGAGACAGCAACATGGCCAGTCGTGGCGTAAACAAAGTGATTCTAGTCGGGAATCTGGGTCAGGATCCGGAAGTGCGCTACATGCCAAATGGTGGCGCGGTAGCCAACATTACGCTGGCCACGTCAGAAAGCTGGCGCGATAAAGCCACCGGTGAAAACAAAGAGATCACGGAATGGCATCGTGTTGTGCTGTTCGGCAAACTGGCGGAAGTGGCGGGTGAATACCTGCGTAAAGGTTCCCAGGTTTACATCGAAGGCCAGCTGCGCACCCGTAAATGGACCGACCAGAGCGGCCAGGAAAAATACACCACTGAAGTGGTTGTGAACGTTGGCGGCACCATGCAGATGCTGGGTGGACGTCAGCAGGGCGCGAACGCAGGTGGCGCACCGGCGGGCGGTCAGGGCGGCGGCAATAACAACGGTTGGGGCCAGCCACAGCAGCCACAACAGCAGCCGCAAGGCGGTGGCAACCAGTTCAGCGGCGGCGCGCAGCAGCGTCCACAGCAGCAGAGCGCACCGGCGAACAACGAACCGCCAATGGATTTTGACGACGATATTCCGTTCTGATTATTCGCCTGAACACTCGGGCGCTTTGTCAATGAATCCAGAGCTGCCATTCCGTGAGGAGTGGCAGTTTTTTTTCGACTGGAGCTGAACCTATTCCTGCATTAATGCGGTCGCCATTCCCGCAGCAACGCTTCCGTTTCGCGAACCAACACCGGATTGCCCGGCATAATCAAATCTGCCCATACTTCGTTATGCTGATTGATCTGCTGCTGTGCCGAAGCATAAGTACGGTCCGCGGTGGTATGCGCATCGGCGGCGACCGTGATGTGATAGCCGAGGCTGGCGCCGACTTTAATCGTGGTATCGACACAGTAATCGGTCGCGCAGCCACAAATCACAAAGCTTTTAATCTCGAGCTGATCGAGGTGGGCGGCGAGATCGGTTTGCCAGAAGCTGTCGCAGGCGGTTTTGTTGACGAAGATGGCGTTGGCTGGCTGGTGTAATTCGGGCACGATTGCCCAGCCTGCGGAGTTAGCCTCTAAACCGGGACCAACGTGCTGGATGAAGATCACCTGATCGGCTGCGGCGGTTAACTGATTGATTCGCTCACAACGTCCGGCGCGATCAAAACGCGGCGTTGCCAGCACGCCATTTTGCATATCCACTACCACAACCACGCGATTGGCCATATTTATCTCCTTTTTAAGTCGTTTTAGTGTCCAGTGAATACGCGATGAGGTAAAGCAAATCCGCTTTGCATTTATCGCTACTGCCGCGCATGCTTACAGAGGTTTTAATCTGGAGGTGTGTGGTGAAGGTGGTTCCTGAAGTCTTTCCTTGCGAGCAAGATCGTGCGCAGTTTCAGCATTTCGCTGAGCTGCCGGGCATTGAGCTTTACCAGGCGCACATCTCCCGCTACGCCTTTGAACCCCATACGCATGAAGCCTTTGGTATCGGGACGATTGAATCCGGTGCTCAGCGTTTTCGCTATCGTGGTGCCAACTACACCGCGCCGCAGCATTCGCTGGTGATGATGAATCCTGACGAACTGCATACCGGCGAATCGGCCTGCGACGAAGGCTGGCGCTATCGCATGATCTATATTGATCCGCACGAAATGGATCGTCTGACGGGCGATCGTCATTGGTGGTTCAATGAAGCACTGCGCACCGATGCGCGTCTGGCGCAGCCGTTTTCTCAACTGCTGGCGCAGATGTGGCAGGCGCAAACTGCGCTGGAGCGCGAAAGCATTCTGCTTGAACTGCTGGAGTTAATGCGGCCGCTGGCACGGCAGGGACAGCAACGACCGATCGAAGGCGCACACCGCTTTGATGCGGTAAGAGACTATTTACGGGAAAACCTCGCCGAACCGGTGCGCCTCGAAGAGCTTGCTGCGCTGGCGTCACTGTCGCCATGGCATTTCCTGCGCAGCTTCAAACAACACTTCCACGTTACCCCGCATCAAATGCTGATGGCGTTTCGCTTGTTTGCCGCCAAACAACTGCTGGCGCGTGGTGAGAGTGCCGCCACGGTTGCAGCTTCGGTCGGCCTGACCGATCAGGCGCATCTCACGCGCGCCTTCGCGCATCGCTACGGCATCACACCCGGCCGCTATCAAAAACAAGTCTTCCCACTGCGCTAACCGCAATCTGCTACAAGCCTTTAACGCCAGGCTGCGTCACACTGCAGCGGAATGCCTATAAAGGAAGAGTTTATGTTTGCTGGAATACTGTTTGCCCTCGCTGCGGGGCTGATGTGGGGATTGATCTTTGTCGGCCCGCTGCTAATACCGGATTATCCGGGCACCTTACAATCGGCCGGGCGCTATGTTGCCTTTGGTTTAGTGGTGTTACCGCTCGCCTGGCTGGATCGCCGTCGTTTACGACAGCTAACGCGTAAAGATTGGTTTGAAGCGCTGAAACTGTCGCTAATCGGTAATCTGCTGTATTACGCCTTACTCGCCAGTGCGATTCAACGCACCGGCGCACCGATTTCCACGATGATTATCGGTACCTTGCCGGTGGTGATCACCGTGACCGCGAATCTCTGCTATGGCCACCTCGAAGGACGCTTGCCGTGGCGCAAGCTGACGCCCGCTCTGCTGATTATTGCCGTAGGGCTGGCTTGTGTGAATGCCGCGGAGTTGCAAACCCAGGGGCCGGATTTTGATTGGTCGCGTTATTTAACCGGTTTGCTTTTAGCCGTGCTGGCGGTGGCATGCTGGACATGGTATCCGCTGCGCAACGGTTTGTGGATGCGTGCCCATCCCCAACACAAACCCTCAAGCTGGGCGACGGCGCAAGGGTTAGTGACATTGCCGCTGGCGTTGGTGTTCTATCTATTAGTTTGCGGGCAACTTTACTGGCAGCAACCTGGATTTGATCTGCCGTTCGGACCGCAGCCGCAACGCTTTCTATTATTGATGTTAGCAATTGGGCTGATTTGTTCCTGGTTGGGCACGCTGTGCTGGAATGCCGCCAGTCAGCGCGTGCCGACGGTGATCATGGGACCGTTAATCGTGTTTGAAACCTTAGCGGGTTTGCTGTGGACCTTCCTCTGGCGACAAAGCTGGCCGCCGCTGTTAACCGCGGTGGGTATTGGCTGTCTGATTATTGGTGTGATCTACGCGATGCGTATCAAACCGCAGCCGCAAATCACAGCGGTATAAATCAGCAAAATAACGCTGCTGAAGAATCATTTCGGCAGCGTATTCCCCTGTATTTTAAGAATTTGACCAACCCGATCTGCGGACGCTATTGCCATTTCTACCCCTCATCTGAACCTCGATATAACATTCCTGCCGAATTTAGACGCTATTTTAGTGCTCATTTGTCATAAGCCATCGTGCTCTGGCAGCGCTGTGGCGCTTAAAGGTTAGCCTTAAGGTGACCTAAACCTTCAATAAGCGGCTGTGATTCCTGCTAGCGGGGGACCTAAAGCGGCAAAAGCGCACGCAGATAACGCGAAAAACATGCATCTAACCTACCGTTTATTGCCCTTTGGCACTGAATAAAACGGCTATAAAGCCACTTTTTGCTTAAGGAGATAGTGTGGTGTTAAGAATCATTCGATGTGATGCGGATAAAAAACCATTAAGCGCAGCGATGATTAATCCCCGACTATTTATCTTTTCTCGCGCTTTTTTGCGGTTATTGTTTAGGGGAGATAACGTTTCTTATCCGGACTATTCCTGGCAGCGCGCAACGAATTTTAGTCTACGTGCATCAGCATTATGACAAATGAATGCCGGAACAGATCCACTCTAAAACAGAGTGAGTGTGTGAGCGGTTACATGCAGTTGTTCATTAATGCTTAACAGAAATGTCTGCATTCAGGTCAGATGATTAATGTTGATAAAGTAATAATCGAAGCGCCAATCTCACCGTAATGAGATTGGACTTCGTTTAAATGGCTTGAATAGAGAGACTTTTGCTGATGTGAATCTATTTTACCGCAAAAAAGGAAGCAATTCCGCGATGGAATTCATCAGGAAAAATTGGTTCGAATTGTTATGTTGTGAACGCCGAATTAAATGATCTTCATATCTTCTGGTAAGAACAAATCTCAGCATTAAGTCAAATAACATCGGCCTTAATGGTGTTAGCGATTATCTGTACCTGCAGGATAATGATAAACGCTACGGCTAATATCCAGTAAACGGCAGCTACGACGGGTACCTATGTCGAATGTGGTTTGCAGGAAGTTAACCGCCTGGCGCTTTTCATTGGTGGTGAAGAAGTTTTTCAATACGCTTTGCAGCATCTCTTTATCGGAACTCAGTGATTGCAGCTCACGCGTGAGGTTAAGAAGCTGGTCTTCTAGCTCCTTGATTTTTCTGCCTTCTTCTGAAGATAGCCCAGAAAACTTCTTCTTCCAGCTATAGAAAGTGGCCTCGGAAATGCCAAGCTCCTCACAAATTTCCCTGACTTTCACTCCCGTTTCAGAAGCTTTAATGGCATTTGTGATTTGCTCTTCGCTATATCGTGACTTTCTCATAAATGCTATTACCTTTCTTATCAATTAGTGGATGAGAATTACTGTATTAATATCTGGCACTGCAAAAACACTATTAATGCAGTATTAAAGTGCGCGATTTGAATTGCGAGGGTTAAATTAAGATATTTATAAGAAATATCATCATGGGATAAATCTTATTTTATTATGAATGCCAATGAACGCCTTCCGGGCGTTAGGTTTTTGATATAAATTCTCTCCATCCCAAATGCAGAAAAATACTACATTCCATGGAAAACGGCATAAACCCCTTACAGAAATATCGGGCTATGCCAGTAAACCTTTGCTTAGAATTTAGGCTGAAATCGTTTACATCCACTGAGTTTCGCGCCGGATTTAATCAGAATTTTCCTGAATATATTCTCTAATTATCGACGCGAGTCTCATTTTTCGGACCAGTTTGGTTTGAAGTTCTTAAAATAAGTCAGGCCCACTGAGCGCTTGTTAATTCATTTCAAGGATGTTGTACCGAAAGTTGTTGTAGTTCGTAATACTAAGGATCAGTCAATGAAATTGAGCGTAATGTCTAATGCCGCCTGGATGATGTCTGAAAAGATTGTCTCCGTGTTCGGCGTCATATTTGTGACCTCCTACGTGGCAAAATCCTTTGGCCCAACCATCTTTGGCCAAATGGCGTTTTCCGCCTCGCTATTCTCCATGGTGCAAACCGTGGCGATTTTCGGGACAGAAACCATTTTGTTTAAGCGCATCAGTAAAAGTGCGCCGAAAGGTCTGCGCCTGATGACCGTAGCGCGCAACATGCGCATGGTGTTACTGCTGCTCACTTCGCTGCCGGTGTTGATTTGGGTCTGGTACAACATGCAGGAAAATTTCCTTGCCTTTGCTCTGGCCTCGTTTATTTCTTCGGTTTTCGTCACGCAGGACACTTTCAGCGTTTATAACAACGCGCGTTTGGCTTCGCGGCTAAATACCATCGCCAACTCTGTCGGTTTGCTGCTGGGTTTCACCCTGAGTTTTGCCATCGCCTGGCTGCACCTCAATCCGCTGTGGCTGACCGTTTCGATTGTCGCCGTCACGCTGGTGCCGTACGTGATTAAGCGCTTTAACTTTTATCGCGAGAATCAGGATGTGGCGCCGCCACAAGAGAAGCGCGGTACCTATCTGCGCTATCTGCTGTACGCCGGACTGCCGCTGGCTATCTCCAGCATCTTTATATCGGTGCAGGTGAAAGCGGCACAGATGTTCCTGGCGGGTATCGCCTCTGCGCGCGACCTCGGCCTGTTCGCTGCCGCCAATACTATTTCGGCTTCATGGATTTTTATCCCGGTCGCCATCATCACTTCCTGTTTCTCGGAAATTTTCCGTGAGCGTGGAGAAGCCGCCATCAAGCTGACAGCACGGCTTAATGGTTATGTCATGGGTGTTTCATTGTTGTTGTTAGCGGTGATCGCGATGTACGGCGAAAAAATCATCATCGCTTTGTATGGTCACGAGTACACACAGTCAGGAAGTCTCATTACGTTGTTGTCGTTAGCAACCTGCTTTTCGGCGATGGGGACCGTGGCGTATCGCTACATGGTCAAAGAAGGCGGGTTTAATTATCTGTTGAAGAAAATTGTTTGCCTGATGGTTATCAGCTTGCCGCTGTCGTGGTGGCTGATCCAGAGCTACGGCATCATGGGTGCCGCCTGGAGCGTTTTCATCTCAGAATTGCTGTCCCTTACCGTAATGAATTACTTCTTCAAAAACGGCGTCATCCAAAAAATCCAGGTTTCCTCACTCAACTACAAAACCTACAAATGAGGTCAGATATGCTCAAGTTGAAAGAAGAACTCAGAAGAAGCGTGCAGTACTTCATTAAGAAGATGCCCTGGGCTACCCAGGATCGTATCTACTACTTTCACAAGTTCCGCAGGCTGCCCAATCTGCGTGAGCCGAAAGTCTTTAACGAGAAGGTGCTGTACCGCAAATTTGTCCACGGTGACTATCAGATCTATGGCCGTCTGTCGGACAAATATTCGGTGCGCGAATACATCGCCGAGAAAGTGGGCAGCGAATACCTGATCCCACTGGTGTATGAAACCAGCGATCCAAGCTCGCTGCATACGCTGCCGAGCTGGAAAAACACGGTTATTAAGCCGAATCACGCGTCTAATATGGTCGAAATCCTGCTGGAAGAGCCGGATGCACTGAAGAAGCAGCAGATCATTAGCGACTGCCACCGCTGGCTGAAGACCGACTTTGCTAACGAAGCGCGTGAGATTCATTACCGCTACATTAAGCCGCGCATCCTGGTCGAGCAGTATATTGGCGATGGTAAAACGGCGCCGATCGATTACAAATTCCACATGTTCAATAAGCGCGATGGCAGCTTTGAATATGTGCTGCAGGTGATCTACAACCGATGTAATCCGCTGTTGTCGATGAATTTTTACGTTAACAATCTTAACGAGGCGTATCACAAGATTCGTGATACTGGCCTGGACGTTACGCCGCAGATGGCCTCGTTACAGCACGCCCTGGCGCTGAGTAAAAAGCTGGCGAGTGATTTCGATTATGTGCGCGTGGATTGGTACATCGATAACGACCAGATCTACTTCGGCGAATTAACCTTCACGCCGGGCGCTGGCTTGGTTACCGGTCTGGATCGCGGGCTAAATCAAATGATGGGTGATATGTGGATTCAGGATCGTCGCGGTACGAAGATACCGGGCGTCACGGTGGCGGAAGTGACTATTCCGGCCGTATTGAAGAAAATTTAAGAATCACACAGCAAAATAAAAAACCCCGCGTAAGCGGGGTTTTTTATGGGCAGCGATTAAGGCATTGGCCAGTCGGTCGGCGTTTGGCTCATCACTTCGATAAAGGCGTTCTTCGAAATTTCCATAAAGTTGTGCAGATTCTCCATGCTCAGCGTAATGCCAAGCAGGCCGGTAACAAACCAGCAGGACATGCCAACCCCAATTCCCCCACACAGCAGCGCCATCACGTGATGACTGTTTTGACGCAGACGAATTTTCATGGTGCTGGCGAAGAACATCATTACCGCGCTCAGGAGTTCCCAGCGCATAACGATCAAACTGGTGGTTAACGTAGCCATCTGTAGCAAACCTCTTAGGATCAGTGATATCCCCGACATTCGATCGACATCACGGGCGGCAAAGAAGGAAGGTCAGGGAAGCCCTTCTGGCCGTCTTACTGCAAACAGGAAAGTGTGACTTGGCTCACATTATATCACTCGATTTTAAATTTTGAACAAAATTTATACCTTGTATGGTAGAAAAATTTTTATCGAAAATTGGGGGAGGAGACAGGCAGGAAAGGGGAGGTGCGCCCGCACGGGGCGCGCTGAAAAGGTTAGCTTACCGGGCAGCACTCGCCGGTAGTACGCTGGGCAAAGCTGTTCATGCTGCTATCCACACAGTCAAAGCTGAGCAAGCGCGGACGCTGAATCATCGCCTGACGGCGCATGGTATGACGATAAGCGGTCGGCGTTTGCGAGAACTGGCGGCGGAACACGCGCGAGAAAGTCTGTTGCGAGTCGTAACCGTACTGCATGGCGATATCAAATACCGGACGCTGAGTTTGACGCAGTGCTTCTGCAGCCAGCGTCAGGCGACGTTCGCGAATATAGCCACCCAGCGTTTGTTTCGTGACGGCACGGAACATACGCTGCAGATGCCATTTTGAGTAACCTGATTTTGCTGCGACTTCATCAATTGATAGCGCTTTATCCAGATTCTGATCGATCCAGTGGGTCAGCGAATGAATGATTTCCTGTTGCATCATAGCCTCATCCTTCTGATGGTTATTACCTGGTTAGAAATTCGAAGTTTTGCTGGGGTGCGAGTATAATTCCTCAAGTTAACTTGAGGTAAAGGCCCTAAATGAAAAAAGAACGCAATTACCCGAAGCCGGTGCTGACGCCGGGCGAAGTCGCCAAACGCAGCGGCGTAGCGGTCTCCGCGCTGCACTTTTATGAAACCAAAGGATTGATTTTCAGCTCGCGCAACGGCGGCAATCAACGTCGCTATAGCCGCGACGTATTGCGCCGCGTGGCGATTATTAAAATTGCGCAACGCATCGGCATTCCACTCGCCACGGTGAGCGATAGTCTGAACCATGTGCCGGCCAACAAGCGTATGTCGACGCAGGAGTGGGATGCGCTAACCCAACATTGGCGTGAAGAGCTGGATAAACGCATCGAAACGCTCACCCGCTTGCGTAACGATCTTGATGGCTGCATTGGTTGCGGCTGTTTATCGATGCGTGACTGCCCGCTGCGCAATCCGGGTGACCGCCTGGGCGAACAAGGTTCGGGTGCGGTGTTACTCGATCCCGAGCAAGACGAGCAGAAGCGTTAATCCGCTATACTTGCCAGCACACTTACCGGCAAGGAAAACCGTATGATCACCGTTCACCATCTGGAAAATTCCCGCTCGCATCGCGTGTTATGGCTGCTGGAAGAGCTGGCGGTGCCTTACCAAATTAAACGTTACCAGCGCGAGAATAGCTTGCTGGCGCCCGACTCGTTAAAGAAAGTGCATCCGCTGGGAAAATCGCCGGTTATTACCGATGGCAATCGTGTGGTTGCTGAGTCAGGCGCCATCCTTGAATACCTGCAACAGAAATATGACAGCGAGCATCAGCTGATGTTAAGCGATGAAGAGGAGCAGATTCAGGCGCGTTACTGGCTGCACTACGCCGAAGGATCGCTGATGCCGCTGCTGGTGATGAAGCTGGTGTTTGCGCAGCTGGGCAAAAAGCCGGTGCCGTGGCTGTTGCGTCCGGCGGGTATTGCGCTGAGCAAAGGGATTCAAAAGGCCTGGCTGAACAAACAGCTGGCGTTGCACGGCAGCGTGATCGAACAACATCTCTCGCAGCATCCCTTTTTCGCCGGTTCACGATTTAGCATCGCCGATGTGCAGATGAGTTTCCCGCTACTGGCACTGCAAATGCGCGGTTCCCTGCGTGATATGCCCGCCACCGCGCGCTGGCTGGAAACCATGCAGCAGCGCGCCGCCTGGCAGCGCGCGTTAGAGCAGGGCGGCCCGATTCAATTGCAGAGTTGATTGCGGCCAGGTCGTCATGAATGACGCCCCGATAAAGCCCATGATCGTAGGGTCGCCATTCATGGCGACCTGGGAAACCCATTGGCTGGATTTATCCTGTATTACCCGCGATTAGTAGTTGAAAACGCCATGCCAAAGGCCAGATAATCGTTTGCCTTTTTTCCGTGTCCCCCTTTTACGACCTGGAATACGCGGCGACGTAAACGTTTGCCTGATTTTCTTCAGGAAAAGCTTCATCAGGGAGCGGCAAACGTGCGCCGTGCGGCGACTCACATCACAAAAATATTGAGGAATGATTATGTCTGGCGAATCGCGCCCGGCCAGTGGAAAACTGGACGCCTGGTTCAACATTTCTGCACGCGGCAGCAGCGTGCGTCAGGAAGTATTGGCGGGTCTCACCACGTTTCTGGCGATGGTGTACTCGGTTATCGTGGTGCCCGGCATGTTGGGCAAAGCGGGCTTCTCGCCAACGGCGGTGTTCGTTGCTACCTGCCTGGTGGCAAGCGTCGGTTCGATCGTCATGGGCCTGTGGGCCAACCTGCCAATGGCGATTGGCTGCGCTATCTCGCTGACCGCCTTCACCGCTTTTAGCCTGGTGCTCGGCCAGCACATTAATGTACCGGTGGCGCTGGGCGCCGTTTTCCTGATGGGCTTACTGTTTACGCTAATTTCGGTAACCGGCATTCGCGCGTGGATCCTGCGTAACTTACCGATGGGCGTCGCGCATGGCACCGGCGTCGGCATCGGTCTGTTCCTGCTGCTGATCGCCGCTGACGGCATTGGTTTGGTGGTGAAGAACCCGGCGGCAGGTTTGCCGGTAGCATTGGGCCACTTCGCCTCGTTTCCGGTGATCATGGCGCTGGTAGGCCTGGCGGCGATTTTCGGCCTGGAGAAACGGCGCGTGCCGGGCGGCATTCTGCTGACCATCATCGCCATCTCGATTATTGGTCTGATTTTCGATCCAGCGGTGACCTATCAAGGTCTGTTTGCCATGCCAAGCCTGAAGGATGCTAACGGTCAATCGGCGATGTTTAGCCTGGATATCATGGGTGCGCTGCAACCGGTGGTGCTGCCAAGCGTTCTGGCGCTGGTGATGACGGCGGTGTTTGATGCCACCGGTACCATCCGCGCGGTAGCGGGGCAGGCCAATCTGCTGGATAAAGAGGGGCAGATTATCAACGGCGACCGCGCGTTAACCACCGATTCACTCAGCAGCGTGTTTGCAGGTCTGGTCGGTGCATCGCCGGCTGCGGTCTATATCGAATCGGCGGCGGGCACCGCAGCCGGCGGGAAAACCGGTCTGACGGCGATTGTGGTCGGTTTGCTGTTCCTGATGATTCTGTTCATGTCGCCGCTGGCGTATCTGGTTCCGGCTTACGCAACTGCTCCGGCGCTGATGTACGTGGGTCTGCTGATGCTGAGCAACGTGGCCAAAATCGACTTCAACGATTTCGTTGATGCGATGTCTGGCTTGCTGACCGCGGTGTTCATCGTACTCACTTGCAACATTGTGACCGGCATTATGCTCGGCTTCGCTTCATTGGTGATTGGTCGCCTGTTTGCCGGCGAGTGGCGCAAACTCAACGTCGGCACCGTGGTGATTGCTGTCGCACTGGTGGCGTTCTATGCCGGTGGCTGGGCCATCTGACTCTAAAGCGAATAAATTTCAAGATTATTCTCTTTCTGCTCCACGCCGCACATCGGGTTGCCCCGCTGTGCGGCGTTTTGTTTTACACTTTCCCACGCAACAACATCGCTTTAATGAAATTGATTCGCCTAAGGACAGCATGGAAATCTTCTTTACTATTCTCATCATGACGCTGGTGGTTTCACTCTCCAGCGTGGCGGCACGCATTCTGCCGTTCCAAATTCCGCTGCCGCTGGTGCAAATTGCCGCCGGTGCATTACTCGCTTTTCCCGTCTTCGGCCTGCATGTCGATTTTGATCCGGAACTGTTCCTCGTGCTGTTTATTCCGCCGCTGCTGTTTGCAGATGGCTGGAAAACGCCGATTAACGAGTTTCTCCATCACGGTCGTGAAATCATGGGGTTGGCGCTGGTTCTGGTGCTGATTACCGTGGTCGGGATTGGCTATCTGATTTACTGGCTGGTGCCGGGGATTCCGCTGATTCCCGCCTTTGCGCTGGCAGCGGTGCTCTCGCCAACCGATGCCGTGGCGCTGTCCGGCATTGTGGGTGAAGGGCGTATCCCGAAAAAAATTATGTCGATTGTACAGGGCGAAGCCCTGATGAATGACGCATCTGGCCTGGTGTCGCTGAAGTTTGCCGTTGCGGTGGCAATGGGCACCATGGTGTTTACCTGGGGCGGCGCCAGCGTCGAGTTCCTCAAAGTGGCGGTCGGCGGTTTGGTTGCCGGCGTGGTGATCTGCTGGCTGTATGGCCGCTCGCTGCGTCTGCTGAGCCGCTGGAGCGGGGACGATCCGGCCACCCAAACCGTGCTGCTGCTGCTGTTACCGTTCGCCTCCTACCTGATTGCGGAACACCTTGGCGTCTCAGGTATCCTCGCTGCCGTGGCGGCGGGTATGACCATCACGCGCTCCGGCATTATCCGTCAGGCGCCGCTCGCCATGCGCCTGCGCGCCAATAGCGTGTGGCAGATGCTGGAGTTCGTCTTCAACGGCATGGTGTTCCTGATGCTCGGTCTGCAGCTGCCAGACATCCTGGCCACCTCCATTGCGCAGGCCAACGCCGATCCAAACGTCGAACTGTGGATGCTGTTCACTGACGTCTTCCTGGTTTATGCCGCGCTGATGGTCGTGCGTTTTGGTTGGTTGTGGATCATGAAGCGCACCAGCATGCGCCTGCTGAAGAAGAAGCCGCTGGAGTTTACCAACTACTCACTGCGCGAACTGCTGATTGCCTCGTTTGCCGGGGTGCGCGGTGCCATCACGCTGGCGGGTGTGCTATCGATTCCACTGTTCCTCAGCAACGGCGATCCGTTCCCGGCGCGCTACGAGTTGGTGTTCATCGCCACCGGCGTGATTCTGATTTCGCTGCTGGTTGGCGTGGTGCTGCTGCCGATTCTGCTGCGCGATGTGGAGAGCATCGATAAGGTAGGTCATCGTCGTGAGATTCAATTCGCGCGTGCGGCCATGGCGGGCGTGGCGATTGAAAGCCTGCACAAAATGGAGCAGCGTCTGGAGACCGACACCGAAGAGAACATCGATCCGGAGCTGCTGAAGGAAGTGAGTTTGCGGGTGATCGGTAATCTGCGTCGCCGCGCCGAGGGTAAAAACGATATCGAGCAGGCGCAGTTTGCCGAAAACCTTGAGCGTCGTTTCCGCCTCAACGCGCTGCGTGCCGAGCGCGCCGAGGTGTATCACCTGCGTGCCACCCAGGAAATTTCCAACGAGACGATGCAGAAACTGCTGCACGATCTCGATCTGCTGGAAGCGCTGCTGATAGAGAAAGAGGAGTAGCAGTCACCTTGAGCAATGTCTATTGCTCGGACTGTAGCGGCGCAATTTATTGCGCGATAAATCGCGCCGCTTGTATCTTGAATGTGTTGCTGGTTAGCTACCAGCAACATGAAACGGAGGCAGCTTTTCGCGCCGCTTAAGACCCGATCTT